>JAGAAH010000013.1 GCA_017615375.1 Lachnospiraceae bacterium
CTTTGGGATTAAAAAAGGGAGAATGATAAAGGTTATGACGGATTTACAAAAAGAACGTCTTGAGGGACTGGGTGTAAACATCGAAGAGACAATGGAAAGATTTGTCGAAAATGAAGCGCTATATTTCAGATGTTTAAATAAATTGCAGGACGACAAAAATTTCTCACTCATGTGCGATGCCATTGAAGAAGGAACGGATGCAGGCAAAGCATTTGACGCGGCGCATGCCCTTAAAGGCGTGTCTGCCAACTTAGGACTCAATAAATTGTTTAATGAGCTTCGCGTAATCACGGAAGTATTCAGAGCAGGCTCCATGGATTATGATACGGATAATCTTGAAAGGCTGAAAGCAGCCTACTCTGAAGCGATTAACACAATTCAGACGTTATAATTTGAAGATACCCGTAGGAATAATCTTACGGGTATTATTTTGACCTTAATTTGCACAAGATATTGATTTTGCACTTGTAAATATTCCAATATATAGTAAAATAAAGTTAGAATGTCAATAAAATTGGTATTAGTATGCCTATTAATCGAATTTTTCAACAATCGGTTTAAATATATCAGAGTTTTCAGAGGTTTTATTATAGATGCTTTACGTTGAAGGAGTAGGATTTACGAGCAAGGCTGAATACGAAGCTGCTCTTTCCGATAAGAAAATTATCGACGAATTACGTCGTAAATATGACTTAAATACCAAGACCGGATTGCTTGATGCGTCCAAAGAACTAAGAACCGTTCATTTCCAGACAATAGTCGGAGATAATTTCGATGATGAAGTCTTCGAAAGACTTGAAGCAATAAAACGAGGAAAGCCTGTTGTGAATGAAGCACCGGCACCTAAATCGACTGCGGGAAAGGGATCGACGCGAAGAGAAAAGCCCGAAAGATCCTCATCAATTTCCAAGAAGGATAAAAAACACGACGCGGAAATTGAAGCGGCAGCAATTAAGGAACTTAAACGCAAGTACCTTATCAGGAACATTTTGGTAGCCTTTCTTTTGCTGATAGCAATAGGTTCCATCGGATATTACGTAAAATATTACCGGGATGCAAGAAAAGTTCAGGAACAATCTGACGAATTTTCAGAGCTTAAAGACAGGAAATATGCTGAAGTCTTAAAGAATGTTGAGCCTGTTGTTAAGAAAGACTATGATGAAACTGTAGTCATACCAGACATCCTCGATGAGTATAAAGCTTTATATAATAAGAATAAAAGCCTAATAGGATGGATAGAAATAGCCGATACTATAATTGATTACCCTGTTATGCAGACGTTGGATAATGAATATTACCTTAAGCATGATTTCAATCAAAAGAAAGATGCCAACGGTTGTATATTCTTGGACGCCAATTGCGACGTGATTCTCGGTAACGACAACTGGATTCTCTACGGCCATCACATGAAGAACGGCAAGATGTTCAGTTCCCTTATTAAGTACGCTGATAAGGATTACTACGAGAAGCACAAGTACATTCGTTTTGACACGATATACGAGAAGGGTACTTACGAAGTAATGTACGCCTTCAGATCGCGTATTTACAATCAGGACGAGATAACTTTTAAGTATTACCAATTTATAGACGCTAACTCTTCCGAGGAGTTTGACTCCTACATGGAAGAAATGGATAAAATGTCGTTAATCGACACGGGAGTATATGCCACATACGGAGACAAATTACTTACGCTTTCCACCTGCGATTATCAGGAGGAGAACGGAAGATTTGTGGTTGTGGCCAAAAGAATTGATTAAATCCATGGAACTTAGGAGGTAGATTGCATGGGATCAGGTAAAAGAAAACTTTCAAGAAAGGTGAAAAGAACCATTCGAAAGGCTTTATCGGGCGTGTGCATGGCGAGTGCATTGATAGTGGCGTTGGTGCCCGCAAGACCGACCAGAGGTTATGTGGAGCCGGGAGCGGACTCGAGTTATGCGATTTCATACAGTTATGGTGTAGAAGAGAGCGACAGCACAGATTTATCGTACTACGACAGCAGCCTCTCGGGAATTGTTCTTGATAAATACAACAATTCCGCATACGAAGGCTATGGCTATAACAATGATGAGACTAATCTTGTAAAAACATATATGGTGCGTCAGCTTTCGGACGGATCATATGATTATAACTGGCAGTTTAAGGTGTACCAGCAGGCAGTTAACGGTTCACCCTATTCGATTGTCTGCAAATATAACGATACTTATGCCTCCGGTACCGTTTCTATTGAAGCATCTATTCCACTTTCATATAGCATCGTTGAGAATGATTTCTTTAACGAATACGTCGCTGCGCACAATACAGCCAAGAATTCCAACCCTTCAAGCGAATATGCAACAATTAAGAAGGTTGACGGCACTACCTACACTGCGCATGACATTCACAGCAAAAGTAAGTTTGTAATGCCCAATATCGATTCTTCAAGAGAAGACAACAACCTTGAAGATGACTATTGGATTAAGAAGTATTTCCCTACTCAGTACGCGGCTTACAAGCAGAAATATGAGGACTGGGTAAGTGATAAGGCTAAGTATGATAATTTTGTCGTTGATATGACAAAATACAATTCCGATAAAATTACTTATGATACCAATTTCCAGAATTGGCAGAACGATCCTACTACATATCAGCATCCGGGAGATGCGCCTAAACTTCCCGATCTTCCTCAATATAGTTCGAGTAATGCATACCCCGCAGCTGCTCAGACTAATGTAGGTTCACCTGTATATCAGACTGTAAACAACCCTACGAACTATTGTCCGTCATTAACTTGTTGGGTGGCAGATATGCCTCAGGACAGAGATGGCTTTTATAAGTATTTCTGTGAGACACATCCCGACTATTATAATGTGTTGGGCGGCGATACGTATGTGCTTGAGTCTGTTAAGGATTCAAGAGGAGGAACAGCTTCCGGAACTCTTACCAACCAATACGTATATATGCCTAAGGGCACCCCCAATGTTTCTTTTGGCTCTTCCTCCAGAAACGACGAGTACGGATTCAGAGTCATTGGATTAACTTCAGTTATCGGTATCGGCGCTCATGCTTTTGAAAATACTTCAAACGTTACAGAGCTTAACCTCGCCGGCGAAGTTAAATACATAGGTGACTATGCTTTCTATAAGTCTTTCGTTAATAAGGTTGTATTCTCAAACGTTCAGGATATCGGTAACAGAGCGTTTAAAGATTGCACAAAGCTTACACAGATAGCAATATCGGATACAACGGTTAACATAGGAACAGAAGCGTTCTGCGGATGTAATATGCTTGAATCAGCTACACTTTCGCAGTCTATTTCCTATGTCGGACCCGGTGCTTTTGCAGATTGTCAGAAGTTAAGATCGCTTGATCTTTCTGCAATTAATCAGGCTTGTAACATAAGTGATTTCGCTTTCTATAATGCGATTTCCTTGTCAGATCTGAAAATGTCAGACAACATCGCAAGACTTGGTGACGGATGTTTTGCTTGTGATAAGGGCGTTTCAGGTAACCTTTTCACATTTAACTTCCCCGATCATATTGCGGGTGCGGTTAATGAAAAGCGTCCCGACGGAACTGTAGAAGCGCGTGATCCTATAGGTAACTTTGTGCTTGCGGGACGTACAAATCTCCAGCATGTTGTTATGCCCGCTGATTACGGTAAGAACGTAGAGGTAGAACTTCCTTACGGCGTGTTCTATAACTGCCAGAGCTTACTTGATGTCAAGTTCCCTGATGCCGGCGGATCTTGTGGGTATGTCAGATACGGATCTTTGAAGAACTCTGCCAATGAAGATGTACGCACTATGTTTGATACAGTCAAGACTTCAGATTTCTGTGTATATGGTCCTAAGAGTAACATGGCAGGCGGCGTTGCATATCCCAGACAATCTACCTGGGGTAAGAAGACTGCTTTAGGTAAGGATATACCCTATATCTATATTGATACTGACGGCACTCAACAGGTAGAGTTAGGAAGCGATCAATACATTTTGATAATTGATGATAATGGTGTCCTCCAATCCTGTCAGTTTGCAACTCCCGAGCAGGAACTTGATGCCAAGACCAATGGTCTTGATTTGGTAGTTCCGAGTACCGTAGGTGACAAGAAAGTTACGGGTGTAGCATCAGATTGTTTCTCATCACCTACGTTACATCCATATATCAAGACTTTAAAAATTGAAGATGATACCATCACAGAAATTGCACCTAACGCTTTCAAAGACTGTGCAATGCTTGAATCCGTTGAA
>JAGAAH010000093.1 GCA_017615375.1 Lachnospiraceae bacterium
GCTGTGACTGATTTCGGTGGTGCGATTACTTGCTTTGATGTAACGAAAGATGCCAAGGAATTCTTGTTTGTAGCTTTTATGGGACAGGCTCTTGAAGAATTGTATCGATTAAAAAACGGAAAAGTAACAAAGCTTACGCATTTTAATGATAGTATGCTTAAGGGCAGATACGTAGCCGTACCGGAGAAGATGACCATTCAGTCGGAAGGATTTGACATAGACGGATGGGTACTTAAGCCTATTGACTATAATCCCAAAAAGAAGTATCCTGCTATTTTGGAAGTACATGGTGGACCTAAGACCGTATATGGCGAGATATTCCATCATGAGATGCAGCACTTTGCATCCGAAGGCTATTTCGTATTCTTCTGCAATCCTGTAGGCTCCGACGGAAGAGGCGGCAAGTTTGCAGATATAAGAGGTCATTACGGCGACCATGACTTTAAGAATTTAATGGACTTTACAGATGCGGTATTAAAGAAGTACCCGCAGATAGATCCTAAGCGCGTGGGTGTAACCGGAGGAAGCTATGGCGGATTCATGACGAACTGGATTGTCGGACATACAGATAGATTTGCCTGTGCAGCGACGCAGCGATCGATATCAAACTGGATATCGTTCCACGGTGTATCCGATATAGGTCCTTACTTTGCAAAGGATCAGACGCAGGGCGACATTGAAGGCAAGATTAAGAAGATGTGGGACCAGTCACCGCTTAAGTATGCCGATAATGTTAAGACACCGTTACTCTTCATTCATTCGGATGAAGATTATAGATGTCCTTTAAGCCAGGGAATGCAGTTCTATTCGGCTCTTGCCAATAAGGGACAGATAGTACGTATGTGCATATTCCATGGTGAAAATCATGAATTATCCAGATCCGGTAAGCCAAAGCACAGAATGCGCAGGTTAACGGAGATTTCAAATTGGATGAAAGAATATTTAGAGAGGTGATTAATATGAAAATTGCAATTGTAGGCTATGGTAACGTAGGACGTGGTATTGAAAGTGCGATAAGACAGAATCCTGATATGACTCTCGCAGCAGTATTCACAAGAAGAGATCCTAAGAAGTTGGAGATTAAGACAAAGGGCGTTCCTGTATATTCAGTTGATGAGATTGAAAAAAGAGCAGACGACATAGATGTTCTTATTCTTTGTGGCGGTTCCGCAACGGACCTTCCTAAGCAGACACCTATGTATGCAAAGTTCTGTAACGTTATAGATAGTTTCGATACACATCCGAAGATTCCGGATCATTTTGAAAAAGTCGATTATGCAGCTAAGCAGACAGGTCATGTTGCACTTATATCCTGTGGTTGGGATCCGGGTCTTTTCTCTGTAGCAAGAATTTTAGGCTCATGTGCACTTCCGGAAGGTGCTGATTATACATTCTGGGGTCCGGGTGTAAGCCAGGGACACTCTGATGCTATAAGAAGAATTCCGGGTGTTAAGGACGCTAAGGAGTATACAATTCCTGTAGATAAGGCTATTAAGTCCGTTCGTGCAGGTGAGACACCTGAACTTACAGCTCGTCAGAAGCACGTAAGAGAGTGCTATGTAGTAATTGAAGAAGGCGCAAATGAAGCAGCAATCGAGCACGAGATTAAGATTATGCCTGATTACTTCGCTGATTACGATACAATAGTTAAGTTCGTATCCGAGGAAGAATTCAAGAAGAATCATTCAAAGATGCCTCACGGCGGATTCGTATTCCGTACGGGCAAGACAGGATATGACAAAGAGCATTTAAATGTTATGGAATATAACTTAAAGCTCGATTCCAACCCTGAATTTACAGCGTCTGTTATTCTTTCATACGCAAGAGCAGTCAACAGAATCGCTAAGGAAGGCCAGACCGGATGCAAGACGGTATTTGATATCCCACCTGCATATTTAAGCCCGTTATCAGCAGAAGAGTTAAGAAAGAGAATGTTATAATTAATATTTAATACAAAAAATGCCACCGATATGGTGGCATTTTTTTATGTGATTCTTTAATTCTCAGTTGTATAGTTCGGAGCTTCCTTCGTGATATGAATATCATGAGGATGGCTTTCCTTAAGGGATGCAGCCGAAATCTTTACAAACTTCGCTGTCTTCTGTAATGTAGCTATATCCTTTGCTCCGCAATATCCCATACCTGAACGGATACCACCGACAAGCTGGAAGATAGTATCTTCAACGGAGCCCTTGTAAGCTACACGGCCTTCAACGCCTTCAGGAACGAGCTTCTTTGCATCTGTCTGGAAGTAACGATCCTTGGAACCGTTTTCCATAGCTGCGATTGAACCCATACCGCGGTATACCTTATATTTTCTGCCCTGGTAGATTTCGTAATCGCCCGGTGCTTCGTCGCATCCTGCGAACATTGACCCCATCATACATACGGCACCGCCTGCGGCAAGAGCTTTGGTCATATCGCCGGAGAACTTAATACCGCCGTCTGCGATAATCGGAATACCATGCTTCTTTGCTTCATCATAGCAATCCATAACTGCGGAAATCTGTGGAACACCGATACCTGCAACGACACGGGTTGTACAGATTGAACCCGGTCCGATACCAACCTTAACGGCGTCTGCACCTGCTTCGATTAAAGCCTTGGTCGCTTCACCTGTTGCAACATTACCTGCAATAACAGGAAGGTCCGGGAACTCGGCCTTGATAGCTTTAACTGCATCAAGGATGTTCTTGGAATGACCGTGTGCACTGTCAACTACGATACAGTCAACCTTGGCATCATATAATGCTTTAACACGCTCGAGCATGTTGGAAGTAATTCCTACAGCTGCACCGCAGAGAAGTCTTCCCTGGCTGTCCTTTGCGGAATTAGGGTACTTAATCTGTTTCTCGATATCTTTAATCGTAATAAGTCCTTTAAGGTGGAAATTGTCATCCACTATAGGAAGCTTCTCTTTTCTTGCTTTGGCAAGAATTTTCTTTGCTTCGTCTAAAGTAATTCCTTCCTTGGCTGTAATCAAACCTTCGGAAGTCATTGATTCTTTAATCTTCTTACTGAAATCTTCTTCGAATTTTAAGTCTCTGTTGGTAATAATACCGACTAACTTACCATTTTCGGTAATCGGAACACCGGAGATTCTAAACTTGCCCATAAGGTCATTGGCATCCTGTAATGTGTGTTCCGGTGAAAGAGAAAACGGATCTGTGATAACGCCGTATTCGGAACGCTTAACTTTGTCGACTTCATCGGCCTGTTCCTCAATCGACATATTCTTGTGAATGATTCCGATACCGCCCTGACGAGCCATTGCAATAGCCATTCTGTGCTCGGTTACGGTATCCATGCCTGCTGACATCATTGGAATGTTAAGACGAATTGTCTTGGTTAAATTGGTTGAAAGGTCAACCATGTTAGGTGTTACCTCTGAGTACTGAGGAACTAAGAGGACATCGTCAAAAGTAATTCCATCTCCGACAATCTTTGCCATTTCATTTACCTCTTTCTTCTAATTGAAATATAAATATTAAAAAAGTGTGTATTATACATATACTATCATTCTTATCTAGGCGCGTCAACAAGAAAAGTGTATGAAATTAAAGGCTTTCGGAAGAATTTTCCGTCACTTTTTTTCTTGCAAGGAGATTACATTCTGACTTATAATAAGATGTAATGTGTTAATGTAGGGGATTATTTTTATATGAGTAGTTTTAGGAGAAAATTCATTGGTGACAGGAGCTTTTATAAGACGCTTCTTATGGTGGCCGTTCCTATGGTAATTCAGAACGGAATCACCAATTTCGTCAATCTTCTTGATAATTTAATGGTCGGACAGTTAGGTACCGAGATGATGTCCGGCGTATCCATAATAAATCAGCTTATGATGGTGTATGCGATAAGTATCTTCGGCATGGTGTCCGGCGCATCGATTTTTTCAACGCAGTTTTACGGACAGGGCAATAACGAAGGAATGAAGCATACCTTCAGATTTAAGGTTATATCATGTCTTGTGATAACACTTATCTGGATGGCGATTTTTTACTTCTTAAGGTCGGGACTTATCAATCTTTTCCTTCATGATGACGGTACGGGAGTAGACCTTAATCTTGCTTTTAATTCGGCAGAGCAGTACCTATTTATAATGCTTATCGGGCTTATACCGTTTACTCTTTCGCAGGTTTACGCAAGTACGCTTCGTGAGACCGGACAGACGATACTTCCGATGATAGCAAGTATTGTTGCGGTTTTGGTTAATTTCGTCGGAAATTATATCTTGATATTCGGACATTTCGGAGCGCCGAAATTAGGCGTTATAGGTGCGGCGATAGCTACATGCGCATCGAGATTCATTGAGGCATTGATAGTTTTACTTTGGACGCATCTTAATATCGCAAGATTTCCGTTTATGCTCGGCGTATATAAGTCGTTCTACATTCCGGTTGCACTTGTTAAGCAGATTTTTGCCAAGGGAATGCCGCTTCTTATGAATGAGACGCTTTGGTCGGTATCACAGGCGATGCTTACGCAAGCCTATTCGACGAGAGGACTTAGCGTGGTTGCGGCATTTAATATATCAGGTACCGTAGGCAACGTTTTTAATGTAGTGTTCATATCCATGGGTAGTGCAATTGCCATTCTTGTAGGACAAAAGCTCGGTGCGGGAGATCTTGACGCGGCCTACGATACGGACAGAAAGTTATTCTTTGTATCGCTTATAACGGGATTAGTTACAGGTGCGGTAATGTTTGTATTGGCACCGCAGTTCCCGAAATTTTACAATACTTCGCAGGAAGTAAAGCATCTTGCAATGATGCTTTTATGTGTGAATGCTTGCTATTATGTAGTGTATTCGGTATATAATGCAACGTATTTCACGTTAAGGTCAGGCGGTAAGACAATGCTTACGTTTTTCTTCGACAGCTTTTCGTTATTGCTTTTAAGCGTGCCTTTCGCATATATTTTAACGGGACTTACGGATTGGCCGATTTACGTGTGCTTTGCATTGGTACAGGGAATCGAAGCGATTAAATGCGTAATAGGCGTAATTTTGGTTAAGAAGAAAATCTGGTTAGTGGATCTTGTAAAAGAATTAAGTTAAAAGAGGAGTTTGGTATGTACAAAGTAGGGTTTGACAATGACAAGTATCTTAAGATGCAGTCAGAGCACATTATGGAGAGAATAGGCAAGTTCGGAGATAAGCTTTATCTTGAATTTGGCGGAAAGTTATTCGATGATTATCATGCTTCGAGAGTTTTGCCGGGATTTGAGCCGGATTCGAAGCTTCGTATGCTTATGCAGGTTGCAGACAGAGCGGAGATCGTAATCGTAATCAATGCGGCGCATATCGAGAAGAATAAGGTTAGAGGCGACCTTGGCATTACATACGACCAGGACGTGCAGCGTCTTATGCATGAATTCGAAAGTCGTGGACTTTACGTAGGCTCCGTTGTACTTACAAGATTCGCAGGACAGGATGCAGCTATAGCTTTTAAGGAGAGAATGGAAAAGAAGGGAGTTAAGGTATACCTTCATTATTCGATTCCGGGATATCCTTCAAATGTGCCGTTAATCGTATCCGATGAAGGATATGGTAAAAACGATTACATCGAGACTACGAGACCGCTTGTTGTTGTAACGGCTCCGGGACCGGGCTCGGGCAAGATGGCAACCTGTCTTTCTCAGTTATATCATGAGAATAAGAGAGGCATTAAGGCAGGATATGCGAAGTTTGAGACCTTCCCAATCTGGAATGTACCGCTTAAGCATCCTATTAACTTAGCATATGAAGCAGCAACGGCAGATCTTGACGATGTTAACATGATCGATCCGTTCCATTTGGAAGCATACGGTGTAACAACCGTTAACTATAACAGAGATATCGAGATTTTCCCTGTACTTAATGCGATATTTGAGGGAATTTACGGAGAGAATCCTTATAAATCGCCTACTGATATGGGCGTAAATATGGCAGGTAACTGCATAATCGATGATGAGGCTTGTGCCGAAGCATCGAAGCAGGAGATTATAAGAAGATATTATGCGACCTTAAATCGTATTGCCAATGATAAGGCTCGCGAGAACGAAGCCGTTAAAATAGAGCTTCTTATGAATCAGGCAAAGATTACGCCTGATGACAGAAAGGTTACCGTTGCAGCGAATAAGCGTGCTGAAGAGCTTGATGTACCTGCAGCTGCAATTGAACTTAACGATGGAACGATAATTACATCCAAGACGACGGATTTACTTGGCGCGGCGGCAGCTCTAATCCTTAATGCAATTAAGCATCTTGCGGGAATAGATCACGAGAAGCATTTAATTAGCCGTGAGGCTATTGAGCCTATCCAGGAACTTAAGGTTAAGTATTTAAAGGGTAAGAATCCGAGACTTCATACGGATGAAGTGTTAATCGCACTTTCGATATCAAGCTTGACTGACCCGAATGCGCGTCTTGCAATGTCGCAGTTATCCAATCTTAAGGGATGTCAGGGAC
>JAGAAH010000094.1 GCA_017615375.1 Lachnospiraceae bacterium
CGATATTAACCGTATCTTTAATCTTTTTAATCTCTGCAAGTGATAATTCTCGCGAAGTTACGACTCTTTTAACGCCTTCTTCTTTAAGAAACCGGGCACCTGTCACATCCGATACGGACATCTGCGTACTTGCATGTATTTCCATACCCGGGAAAAACTCCTTAAGGTAGGGAATTAAGCCCAAATCCTGAATTATAACCGCATCAAGCCCTGCTTCATAGAATGGGATAAGCATCTTTAACGATTCAAAGAATTCCTCATCTTTAAGCAGTATATTAAACGTCATATACACTTTTTTCTTGTATAAATGCGCATAATCTATCGCAGTTATAAGTTCTTCTTCCGTAAAATTCTTGGCATATGCTCTCGCACCGTATTTCGGACCGCCGACATATACGGCATCGGCGCCGGCGTTAATAACTGCGTAAAATATAGGTAAACTGCCTGCAGGGGCTAAAAGTTCTATCATAAGTACCTCACTTAAAAGAAAAACTCCGTTTGTAACAAACGGAGTCAGGAAATTAATTCAAAAGCTTTTTCTCAAGAGCTTGTTCCAATTGTTCTTTGTTAAGAAGAAGCTCTTTATTCTTGTTCTCAAGCTCCAGAATGGAATCTTTTAATGTATCCATCTTAATCTGTAACGCAATAAGTTCATGCTTCATATCCGATTGATTCTGCTTATAATCAGCAAGATCGGTCTCCAATTCCTCAACGCGTTCTTTGGTCTTGAAATATTCATCGGCAATATTCAATTGTAAAAGCAACGCCTTGGTATCCTGCGGCAATCTGTTATATCCCTCGAGTCCGGTTACAAGCTCATCTATCTTCTTGTTAAGAAAGGAAGCGACTTTGTGAAGATATTCTTCACTTTCGTAACCGCTTAAAGTATATACTTTACCGCCAATCAGTACATCGGCACTAATCTTGGTTCCCATATAAAGACCTCTTAAACTAAATTATACTATATATTGTATATTATAACCTCGCGAAGCACTAATTACAATAGTAAATTAATTGCCTTCAGGCTTAACTCTGTGGAAGTGCTCATAGGCTCTGTCCGTTGCCATTCTTCCCCTCGGAGTTCTTGTTATAAAACCTTGCTTTAAAAGATAAGGCTCATATACATCTTCGATTGTGCCGGAATCTTCACCGATTGATGCCGCCATTGTCTCAAGTCCCAGAGGACCGCCGTTAAATTTATCAATTAAAGTTAAAAGTATAAGACGGTCGTTTCTGTCTAATCCGAGTTCGTCAACCTCTAAGTTATTAAGAGCTTCATCGGCAATCGCTTTTGTAATTACGCCGTCGTACTTAACTTCCGAAAAGTCTCGTACACGTTTTAAGAGACGATTGGCAAGTCTCGGCGTTCCTCTTGAACGTCTGGCAAGCTCAATTGCGCCTTCTTCTTCAATCTTAACATTAAGCTTCTTTGAAGAAGCAATAATGATCTCTTTTAATTCTTCCGGAGAATAGAAATCAAGATGATTAACAACTCCGAATCTGTCACGTAAAGGTGCCGAAAGCATACCTGCTCTTGTTGTCGCACCGATTAACGTAAAGTGCGGCAAATCAAGATGTACCGACTTTACGGATGTTCCTTTGCCAATCATTATATCAATGGCAAAATCTTCCATCGCCGGATATAATACTTCTTCGATTTCACGGTTAAGCCTGTGAATTTCGTCGACAAATAATATATCCCCTTCCGAAAGAGAGCTTAAAATTGCAGCCATATCTCCCGGTTTTTGAATTGCAGGACCGGATGAAATCTTGATATTAACACCCATTTCATTGGCAATAATATAAGATATCGTCGTTTTACCAAGTCCCGGAGGGCCATAAAAGAGGCAATGATCTAAAGGCTCATTACGCTTCTTGGCAGCTTCGATTGCAATCTTCATATTCTCTTTAACCTTAGCCTGACCGATATATTCGGAAAGAAAATGAGGTCTTAAGGAATTCTCGATTTTTTCGTCTTCTTTGGTTATGCTTGTTTCTATAATTCGTTTTTCCATAACATATTCCTATCTAGAAAGCCAGATATTGCAGAGCTTTTCTTAATATATCATTGGATTTCATATTCTCGGTTACTTCAACTTTGGAAACCGCATTTTTACTTTCGGTTTGCGAATAACCAAGCGATGTTAATGCAAGAATTGCATCATTAATCTCCTGTCTTATTCCGACAAGTTCTTCTTTGGCATTCTTATCAAGCGTCTTATTAATGGTGCCTTCATAGTCAAGCTTGTCTTTGAGCTCCAAAATCAGCTTCTGAGCTGTTTTTTTGCCTATACCCGGTGCTTTACATATTGCAGCATCATCGCTATTAAATATGGCCAAAATCAGCTGCCGAGGCGAAAGTATTGAAAGAATGGCCAAACCGCCTTTAGGACCGATACCGTTAACCGAAATTAACTTTTTAAAAAGCTCTCTGTCCTCTTTGGTTAAAAACCCATAAAGTAAAAGCGCATCTTCTCTGACATTTAAGTAAGTATACAATCTGATTTCTTCATGAAGATGCGGTAATTCATCAATAACCGAAAACGGAACCGAAATTCTGTAACCTATGTTATTCGCCATTATCGTAACTTCGGATCCGTCTATATCTTCAAGTGTTCCCTGTATAAAAGCGTACATCTAAATCCTCCTACACCATAGAACCTATATAATAAAATCCCTTGCATTCATCAAGCTTAACATTAACATATTGACCGATAAGATTATGTTCACCTTTAAAATGAACGATTGAATTGTTCTCAAGTCTTCCAGTTACATAACCTTCAAGCTGAGAATTAATTTCTTCTACCAAAACTTCGACGGTTCCACCCGTTAACTTTTTCATTCGTTCGGATGAAATCTCCTGCACTACTTTAAGTAGTCTGTCAAAGCGCTTACTTACAACATCTTCAGGCACCTGATTGTCCATCTTGGCTGCAGGCGTACCGGTTCTCTTACTGTAGATAAAAGTAAATGCCGAATCATATTGAACCTTATTGACAAGATCGATTGTCTCATCAAAATCTTCTTCGGTTTCACCCGGAAATCCGACAATTATATCAGTTGTTAGCGAAATATCCGGAATTTTGGCTTTGATTTTATCTACGAGCTTAAGATACTGCTCTTTGGTATATTTTCTGTTCATAACGCGAAGAATCTCGGTGCTTCCCGATTGAACAGGCAAGTGTAAATGCTTACATATCTTAGGCAAAGACGCCATAACTTCTATAAGTTCATCCGACAAATCCTTCGGATGAGACGTCATAAATCTTATTCTTCTTAAACCTTCAATTTTAGTAATCTGACCGAGAAGCTCGGCAAACGATATCGGATTGTCCAATCCTTTACCGTAAGAATTGACATTCTGTCCAAGAAGCATAATCTCGGTAACACCGTCATTTACAAGTGTTTTGATTTCATTAATTATATCTTCCGGTTTTCTGCTTCGTTCGCGTCCTCTTACGTAAGGAACAATACAATATGAGCAGAAATTATTACATCCGAACATTATATTGATTCCCGACTTAAAGGAATACTTTCGAACAATCGGAAGCTCTTCCACTATCTTATCCGTAGAATCCCATACTTCCATAACCTGCTTATTGGTATAAATGGAATTAACCACCAATTCGGCAAATTTGAATATATTATGTGTGCCAAATACTAAGTCTACGTAGCGATAACTCTCTTTAATCTTATCTCTTACATGTTCTTCCTGCATCATACAGCCACAGAGAGCTATTATCATGTCGGGATTCTTCTTCTTTAATGAACCTAAGTAGCCAAGACGTCCATATACTTTATTATTGGCATTTTCTCGGACCGTACAGGTATTATATATAACAAAATCGGCATGTTTCTCATCTTCGGCTTCTTCATATCCGGCTTTTTCAAGAATTCCGAGTATTTTCTCCGAGTCTCTGGCGTTCATCTGACAACCGAAGGTATTAACCATGCATTTTAACTTGCGTCCGAGGCGCTTTTCTCGTATCTCTACTTCATCACGAAGTTTCTCTATGAAATACTCCTGACGTGAAACCTCTTCTTCCGGAGCATTCTCTATAATCTCGTATAATTTGGGATTAACTATAGTTTTCTTACTCATATTTCATTCCTTAAATCAATTACTTACAAAGAATATTCTATCATATTAAATGAGTAATCGCAAAGAAATAAAGACCTTCAAACCCAAATAGATTTGAAGGTCTTATTATTACATTATTGCGTGCTTCGGGCACTTTTCCGCACATATTCCGCACTGAGTACATTTATCCTGATCGATATGTGCAAGGTTGTCAGTAACGGTAATTGCACCGCTCGGACAGTTCTTCTCGCAAATCTTGCATCCGATACAACCTTCGGTACAGCTTTCGTTAACTTTCTTACCGAAATCCTTACTGGAACACATAACCACATGTTTTGTATCGTATGGAATAAGCTCTATTAAATGGAACGGACAAGCATTTACGCACTTACCGCAAGCCATACAGTTATCCGGATCGACAACTGCGATTCCGTCAATTACATGAATTGCATCGAATTCACAAACCTTCGTACAGTTACCATATCCAAGACATCCGTAATCACAGGCCTTAGCTCCCATTCCCGGAACCTTGAATGCGAAATTACAATCAAGTTTACCGTAATAGTTGTAATTGTTGTTGGCTTTGTCACAGTTGCCTCTGCACTTTACAAAAGCTGTCATACGCTTCTGGTCGGCAACAAATACACCCATAACATCACCGATTGCCTGTCCGACCGGATTGCCGCCTACAGGACACTTATTACAAGGCTCCTGACCTTTGGCAATTGCGGCTGCAAGGCCGGCACATCCCGGATAACCGCATCCGCCGCAGTTATTACCCGGAAGTAAACTTAAGATTTTCTCTTCTTTCTCATCTACCTCGATTTCGAACTTTTTACCTGCTATGCCGAGGAAGATACCAATAAATAAACCTACACCGGCGATTAATGCACCGGCAATAATTATTCCCTGCATGTCTTCCTCCTTATATCAAACCCGAGAATCCGAAGAAAGCAATTGCCATAAGACCGGCAGCTATTAATACCGATGCCTGGCCCTTGAAGCTTTCCGGATAATCGTTAAATTCGATTTTTTCTCTGATTCCCGCCATTATTACGATTGCAATCGCAAAACCTACAGCGGTAAAAGTTCCGTTTAAAGTAGATAATAATATGTTATAACCTGTCTGTGCATTCTTGATTGCAATACCTAAGACCGCACAGTTTGTCGTAATAAGCGGTAAGTATACACCAAGTGCATTATAAAGGCTTTTAACATTTTTCTTTAAGAACATCTCGACGAATTGTACAAGCGCCGCAATTACAAGAATAAATACGATTGTATTCAAATACTCAAGATTTGCAGGCTTTAAAATGAATTTGTCGATAATACTACATACAAGCGAAGCAAGTGTCATAACGAATATAACCGCACCGCCCATTCCGGCAGCGGTCTTAATTCTTTTACTAACTCCAAGGAAAGGACATAATCCGAGGAATTGGCTTAATACGACGTTATTAACGATGGCTGCGCCTAAAGTTACAACTAAAACCGTCTTCATCTTATCCCCTCCTATTCATTCGCTTTATTGCTGTTGATAATCTTGTTCTCGGATGATGAATTAAGACATATCATGCTATGAGGACATCCGAAACAGGATTCTTTGCATCCCGAAGTATCGTATACCTTACGACCCTTCTTGATATTGTTAAGCTTAACTCTGTTGATTATTGCCATAATAATACCAAGTACA
Source organism: Lachnospiraceae bacterium (assembly GCA_017615375.1). Lineage (GTDB taxonomy): Bacteria > Bacillota > Clostridia > Lachnospirales > Lachnospiraceae > XBB1006. Next base: position 5,775 of record JAGAAH010000094.1, read on the forward strand.
AAGAAAGCTCCCGGTGCAAGAACTACGATTGAAACCGGAATATAACCATGTGTACCGGCTGCAACATCTTTGATTGGAATCAAATGTAATCCGAATACGGTACCTGAACCGATTAACTCACGAACCGCACCGATTATCGTAATTGAACAGGTAAAACCAAGTCCCATTCCGATACCGTCAAATAATGATGGAATCGGCGGATTCTTGGATGCATAACTTTCGGCACGTCCAAGAATAATACAGTTAACTACGATTAACGGAATATAGATACCGAGTGCGCTGTAAATTGCCGGTACATAAGCCTGTAACAAGAACTGAACCATTGTTACGAAAGATGCTACAACAACAATAAACGAAGGCACTCTGATTCTGTCTGTAATAACTTTTCTTAATATGGATATAAGAAGGTTAGAAAGTGCAAGTACAACCGTTGTGGAAAGTCCCATGCCGATACCGTTAATTGCCGAAGTTGTAACCGCCAAAGTCGGACACATACCGAGCATAAGAACGAAGGTCGGATTCTCCTTGATAATACCGTTATATAATCTCTCAAGAGGTTTATTCATTACTTGTCACCTCCATCTTTATAATATCCCAATACGGAATTCTTATATAAAAGCGCTCCGTTGACAGCTGATGTAACCGCATTTGATGTTCTTGTCGCACCTGAAATGGCATCAATTTCATCATCGCTATTAGCGCCTGTCTTTGTTAACCTAAATTTTTCTGTCTTAACATTGGAATACTGGTTATAGAAAGATTCTTCTTTAGCTTTCATACCAAGACCCGGTGTTTCATTAAGCGTTAAAAACGAAATTCCGTTAACGGTATTATTATTACGAATACCGACAACAATCGTTACATCTCCGCCGTATCCCTTGGATGAAGTCACTGTTATACAATAGCCAAGAATCGCTCCGCTTTTATCAACTGCGGTAATGACCTCATTTACGGTAACGCCTTCAATACCCTGACTTTCAAATAATTCACTGTAAGAAGCATCGATTTCCGAAGCATCCCAGTCATCATGGAAATCAGCGGCATCTTCAAATACCATTGCGTATGCTTCTATCTTAGCGTTCTTCTCTGCTTCTGCTATAGGCTCTTTGGTGATCATATATGTAGCACCGAGTAATACGCCGGCAATAAGGGTAATTAAGAATATTCTTAATGTATCGTTAATTATTCTATTCATTTGCCTTACCCTCCTTCTTTGGTTTGTTATATCCGAAAGGTAACGGCATGGAAATCTTATCGATTAACGGCACAAGTAAATTGGAGAAAATAATTGCAAAAGATACACCTTCTGCAGATGCGCCGTAAATTCTGAATAATCCTGTAAGAATACCTAAGATTGCGCCGTATATAATTCTTCCTTTGGTTGTAATCGGGCTTGTAACATAGTCGGTTGCCATAAAGAAAGCACCAAGCATAAGTCCGCCGCCGCAAAGATGTGCCGTAAGGAAATGCATATCAAATCCGTGCTTGCCGAAAAGAAGAATAAAAATACTGAATGTAAGTATATACATACCCGGAATTGTAATATCTATGATACCGAGTGCAAGTAAAATAATTGCACCGATAAGAATTGCAATTACGGATGTTTCACCGATGGTTCCCGATGTATTACCAATAAACATCTTGAATACGTCAACGCCTTCTCCTGCTTTAAGACGTGTAAGAGGTGTTGCGCGTCCCATAGCATCAAGCGGGAAGTTGGTCATATATCCTGCAAAAGATATAACCATAAAGCATCTTGCTGCCAAAGCAGGATTCATAAAGTTCTGACCCAAACCGCCAAATACCATTTTTACAAAGAATATTGCAAAGAAACCGCCGACAATTGCAAGATACCAAGGCAATGTCGATGGGAAGTTAAGAGCAAGCAAAAGGCCCGTAACAACTGCAGATAAGTCATTAACAGTCTGCTTTCTCTTTAATACTAAATTAAATACATATTCGGTAAGTACACATGTGCCGATTGTTACAAGAACAAGGACGAGAGAATACGGACCGAAATTCAAAATTCCAAAAATCGTAGCAGGAAGTAATGCAATGATTACAGCGAGCATGATTTTTTGAGTTGTAAGTTTGCATCTTACATGCGGTGATGAAGATACATTTAATAAAGCTCCCATTTCTACCTCCTACTTTTTCTTTCTTCTGTTTGTAAGAACAGTCTGACGACCTGTTCTTATCATCTGTGTTAAATGTTTCTTTGCAGGACATATGTAATTGCAACATCCGCATTCCATACATTCTGCACCGTGCATTGCCTCAAAACCTTCAATATCATTATGCTCCATGAGCTTTGCGAGTCTTGAAGGAACAAGTCTTGCCGGACATACCTCTACGCACTTACCGCAATTGATACAATGCGTAGCCTCATACATTGCAATCTGGTCATGAAGCATACAAAGCATTGCACTTGTAGTCTTAACAACCGGAATATCCATATTGGACACAGCAAATCCCATCATAGGACCACCGCAGATAATCTTTTCCGGAGTCTCGACGAAACCGCCTGCAGCTTCAACAAGCTCCATGAAATTAGTTCCGAGCGGAACGTCAAAGTTACGCGGATCATTAATTGCTTCACCTGTAATGGTAACGATTCTGTGTGTAAGCGGACGACCGAACTTAACAGCCTTGTACATATTCATGATTGAAGCATTGTTAAGAACTATACATCCAAGATCTGAAGGAAGTATGGATGAATTCAACTTTCTTCCGGTCGTAGCGAATATAATCTGACGTTCACCACCCTGCGGATATTTGGTCTTAAGAACGTTAACCTTAATATTATCAACACCGTTAAGTAAATTACTTACTTTTTCGATACAATCAGGCTTATTGTTCTCGATTGCAATAATGCCGGATGCATTAGGGAATAATGAAACAAGAATCTTCATTCCTTCAACAAGGCTTTCCGGCTCTTCAAGCATAAGTCTGTAATCGGAAGTAAGATACGGCTCGCATTCCGCACAGTCTGCAATAATATATTCAATCTTCTCAGGCTCTTTCGGGCTTAACTTAACGTGCTGCGGGAATCCTGCACCACCCATTCCTACAATACCTGATTTTTTAATTCTTTCAAGAATTTCTTCTCTTGAAAGCTTGGTAACATCTTCTACTTCGTCATATTCAACATGTTCGTAATTATTATCATTCTCAATAATAATTGAATCAACATAATTGGACATGGCATTCTGTCTCTTATCAAAAGCTTTAACCGTACCGGATACGGATGCATAGATAGGTGCCGAAACAAAACCGTCCGCTTCAGCGATAAGCTGGCCTATCTTTACGTGCTCACCAATGGTAACAACAGGCTTTGCCGGTGCACCTATATGCTGAGACAATGGATATACAAGCTCTCCGTGAGGACGATATTCTTTAATCGGCTTATCCATCGAAAGTTCTTTGCCTTCATAAGGATGAACTCCGCCTTTAAAAGTTAAATCTCCCATGTTTACGTCTGCCTTTCTTTATTTTTATTGGTAAATTAATTAAGTACGAAAAAATACAATTTTATTATATCATAGGCTTATTCAATATGTTATTATGTTATTAAGTTAACGTGGTTTTTTTCTAATACAATATAATACATAAATGAAAGGATGTCCGTCTGTGAAAATCATTCAGAGTGAATTATCAATTAAAGAAATTAGCGGGATTAATGAAAAATACATACCTGAAGATGCGCTTTTCTTTGATATTGAAACCACGGGATTTTCTGCCAAAACGTCCTCTCTTTATATGATTGGATGCGCCAAAAGAAAAGGCGACTATCTTAACATCATTCAATACCTTGCCGAAAGCAAAAAAGAGGAAGTTTCACTACTCACCTCTTTCTTTTCGTTAAACCAAGGTGTTGCATCATATATAAGCTATAACGGCAATCAGTTTGACATCCCTTATCTAATCGAAAAAGCAAATAAGTACGATATCGATACCAACATGTTTATGCTGCCTTCATATGATATATATAAGGAATTAAAACCTTTCAAAGACTTCTTTAAACTTTCTGATATGAAGCAAAAAACGTTAGAGCTTTTCCTTGGCATCAAACGTAGCGACAAATATTCCGGCGGCGAACTTATTAAATATTACGAAGACTATGTAAGAACACATAATGCAGAAGCCGAATCACTGCTTTTACTTCATAATTACGATGATGTACTCGGCATGATTAAACTCCTTAATATTAAGGATTATCTGAGTCCGTTAACCGGAGAATTCAAGTTTAAAAG
>JAGAAH010000095.1 GCA_017615375.1 Lachnospiraceae bacterium
ATAAACAGGTTCTCCCGCTATGCGGGTCCTCCTATTTATATTTGGCTCCGTGGTCAAGCGGTTAAGACATCGCCCTTTCACGGCGGTAACACGGGTTCAATTCCCGTCGGAGTCACTTTTGGACCATTCTATGGTCTTAATCAACGGACCTTTAGCTCAGTTGGTTAGAGCAACCGGCTCATAACCGGTCGGTCCTGGGTTCGAGTCCCCGAAGGTCCATTTTCAATATTTTTTCTGGCCCAGTGGCTCAGTTGGTTAGAGCGTCGCCCTGTCACGGCGAAGGTCACGGGTTCGAGTCCCGTTTGGGTCGTTATTAGGAGGAAACTCCTATTTGTATTTGGGATCTTAGCTCAGCTGGGAGAGCATCTGCCTTACAAGCAGAGGGTCATAGGTTCGAGCCCTATAGGTCCCATTTCCCTTAGGGGAAGACACATCCCCTATGTGCTTCACACTACTAGTGGGGAAGGCGCACATCCTTCTCACTACAAGTGGGGAAGTCGCGCATTTAAATCGCTTACGCGATAGAGCGCGACGTAATTAAAAGAAATCTTCCCACTTACGTGGGCCCCTTCTTTTAATACTTGCCGGCGTGGCGGAACTGGCAGACGCGCAGGACTTAAAATCCTGTTGTAGCAATACAGTACCGGTTCGATTCCGGTCGCCGGCATTGAATTAAAGCTTCGAATGAGAATTCGAAGCTTTTTTCATACCTTAATATGATGGATTTAGCGTATTTTTACTTGAAAGAAATGGTTCTTCGTTGTATTATAGACAAGTAGGCAATTAGGCGTTAAGCCAATTAAAATATGTAAAGGATGAATTAATATGAAGAATGAAGTAATGGTTGAAGTTTCTGCAAGACATATTCACTTGACACAGGAACAGATTGAGATTTTATTCGGTAAGGGACATCAGCTCACAGTTAAGAAGGAGCTTTCACAGCCGGGTCAGTACGCATCTGAAGAGCGTGTAACAGTTGTAGGACCAAAGAGAAGCTTAGAGCGTGTATCTATCTTAGGACCTGCAAGAAAGGCTGCTCAGGTAGAGCTTTCTAAGACAGACTGTATGTCAATCGGTCTTAAGGATGTACCGGTACGTGAATCCGGAGATATCGAAGGAACACCCGGCGTTACATTAAAGACAGAGTTTGGCGAGCTTACACTTGATAAGGGTGTTATCGTTGCAAAGCGTCACATCCATATGACAACAAAGGATGCTGAAGAATTCGGTGTTAAGGATAAGGATGTTGTAAGCGTAGAGACCAATTGCGACGGACGTAAGCTTACATTCGGTGATGTAGTTGTTCGTGTATCCGACAGCTATGCACTTGCTATGCATATCGATACAGATGAAGCTAATGCAGGTAATATTGCAGGCGATGTAACAGGTATCGTTATTAAATAATTATTCTTTGATTATTATCCCAAAGTTATGGTATTATTACTGTAACTTTGGGATTTTTATTTATCGGAGGTACGTATGATGCGAGAATTAAAAGGATATAAGCAAGGCGTTAATTTGGGCGGATGGTATTCACAATGTGATTATTCAGAAGATAGGCTTGATAATTTTATCGTGGAAAGCGATTTTGAAAGAATTGCAAAGTGGGGATTTGATCACGTAAGACTTCCGATAGATTACAATATTGTAATTAAATCCGATGGACAGCTTATAGAAGACGGTTTTAATCGAATCGAGAAAGTGATTAAGTGGTGCGTTGAGTATGGCCTTAATGTAGTTCTTGACCTTCATAAGACACTTGGATACTCATTCGATGAAGGAGAGAACGAATCGGGATTCTTTACTTCGCCTGAATATCAGGAAATTTTCTATGCATTCTGGAATGAGATGATAAGAAGATTCGGTAAATATGAGAAGAACGTAATGTTTGAGCTTTTAAACGAAGTCACCGATAAGGAATATCTTACGTCATGGATTAACATATATAAGCATGCGATAAGTTTAATCAGGGAGACACTTCCTAATATCAAGATTCTTGTCGGAAGTTACTGGTATAATTCCGTGTGGACGGTAAAGGATCTTGAAGGACCGTTTGACGAGAATACGGTGCTTAGTTTTCACTGCTACGATCCGCAACTTTTTACGCATCAAAGAGCATATTGGCAGAAGATGATGCCTGCGGATTTCGTAACGGAATATCCTGTAAAGTACGGATTCTTAAAGGAAAAAAGCCAAGAAATCTATGGTAATTCCGAAATGTTTGAAGGATTTGACGAAAATGAAATTATAGGTCCGAAATTCTTTGAGCATATCTTTGAATCTGCCATTAATACAGCGGAAAAATTCGATGTTCCTTTATACTGCGGAGAGTATGGAGTAATAGACAAAGCTGATATTGAAAGTACTTTAAGGTGGTATAGAGATATCCATGCGGTATTAAAGAAGCATAATATTGGCCATGCTCTTTGGAGTTATCGCGAGATGGATTTTGGGCTTACGGATACCAGAATGGATTCAATCAGGGATGATATAATTAAAAGCGGAAGAATGTAATATAAGACAAAATAAAAACGCTGCAAGCAATTGGGGTTGGCTTGCAGCGCTTTTTAGATAAGGGGGCTATCATCCTAATATAACTTCTACATTGATTGCAGAATCTGTTGGAGGAATAGGACCGATAGGCGTTTCAAGGCCATTAACAATTAATTTGCTAACGCCTTTTTCAATACCGTTGGGGTTTTTAACGGTTATATGATATACGCAGTCTCTGTATTTACGGTCGATGGTGTATTCCTTCATGTTACGAGGAATGCATGGATCGATTAAAAGACCGTCGTATTCAGGCTTAATTCCAAGTATTGCCTGCGAAAGTGTGGCAAATGTCCAGGCAGCGGTTCCCGTAAGCCAGGAATTCTTGCCTTCTCCAAAGGAAGGAGCGTCTTTGCCTGCAACCATCTGGCAATATACATAAGGTTCTGTTCTATGTATCTCTGAAATCTCCTCGAGGAAAGCAGGGCAGGTTTTCTTGTATAATTCCATCGCTCTGTCACCATGTCCAACCATGGTTTCCGCAAAAATAACCCAAGGGTTATTGTGACAGAAGATACCTGCGTTCTCTTTATATCCCGGAGGATATGAGCTTATCTCACCAAGATTAAGTCTGTATGTCGTATAAGGCGGGTTAAGAAGTACGATGCCGTACTTGGTGTCAAGGCGCTGTGCAACTGATTCAAGAGCGCGCTTGGCGTAACCATTTTCAAGACCGATACCTGCCATTATGCACATACCCTGAGGCTCGATAAAAATCTGACCTTCATCACATTCTTTTGAACCGACCTTGTCTCCGTTGGCATCAAATGCACGTAAGAACCATTCGCCGTCCCAACCTGAAGCAATTACGGTTTCATGCATTGCATACACGGCGTCATAAGCTTTCTCAGCTTCGTCTTTAATACCGAGTCTGTCGAGTATTCTTGCATATTCTCTGCCGTATTTTACAAACATGCCCGCAATAAATACCGATTCTGCGACAGGTCCTTCGCTTGGACCGGTTATCTGGAAGGATTCACCCGGATGTTCCGAGAAACAGTTTAAGTTAAGACAATCATTCCAGTCTGCACGTCCGATAAGAGGTAACTTATGCGGTCCCAAGTTATTAAGTGTGTAGTTAAAACTTCTTCTTAAGTGCTCAAGAAGTGAAGAAGCAATGGAAGAATCGTTATCAAAATCAACAACTTCGTCTAAGATACCAAAATCGCCTGTTTCCTTAAGATATGCGGACACTGCAGCTATAAGCCAGAGAGGATCGTCGTTGAATCCTCCGCCGATATCGGAATTTCCCTTTTTGGTAAGCGGCTGATACTGGTGATATGCACCGCCGTCAGGCTTTTGGGTAGCAGCTATATCGAGAATTCTTGCACGGGCTTTATCAGGAATCATATGTACGAAACCAAGTAAGTCCTGACAGGAATCTCTGAATCCCATTCCGCGGCCGATTCCCGATTCAAAATACGAAGCCGAACGCGACATGTTGAATGTTACCATACACTGGTAAGCATTCCATATGTTAATCATTCTGTTAAGTTTATTGTCACTTGTATTTACTTTAAATCCCTGTAAAAGCTCATCCCAGAAGGAGTTAAGCTTGCGTAAGCCTTCGTCGAACTGCGAATCCGTAAGATAACGGTCGGTAAGTTCATGAGAGTACTTCTTATTAATTACATTTGGAGCAGTAAACTTCTCTTCGTAAGGAACTTCTACATAACCAAGACCGAAAATGAAGGATTTCTCTTCATTAGGGTTAAGCGTAACTTTTATTTCGTGAGCACCGATCGGCTGCCAGCCGTGAGCTATAGAGTTCTTGCAATGGCCTTCGATTACTGCCTTAGGCATAGCAGGAGAACCATATAATCCGATGAATTCATCACGAATTGTATCAAATGCTTTAATATTTGCATTAGTATAGAAAACAGCGTAATGGTTACGACGCTCTCTATATTCCGTTTTATGATAGATGAAGCTTCCTTCTACTTCTACTTCACCCGTTGAGTAATTGCGCTGGAAGTTGGTTGTATCATCAACCGCATCCCAGAGACAAAACTCAACGAAAGAGAAAAGGGTAAGTTTCTTTTGTTTATTACTGTTATTCTTTAATGTAATTCTTGTAAGAAGGATATTGTCATTCTTTGGAACGTACATCTCCTGCTTGGCTAAAATGCCGTTTTTAGAACCGGTAATTATCGTATATCCGAGACCATGTCGGCATTCGTAGCTATCAAGCGCAGTTTTTACAGGCTGCCAACCCGGATTCCATATAAGATCTTCATCCTTTATATAGAAATGAAAACCATCGCTGTCAAGCGGAGTATTATTGTAACGGTAACGTGTAATACGCCTTAATTTCGCATCTTTATAGAAAGTGTAACCTCCGGCAGTATTGGAAAGTAATGTAAAAAAGTCGTCGCTGCCAAGATAGTTGATCCAAGGTAGCGGAGTATCATATCTTTCTATTACGTATTCTTTGTTATCGTCATCAAAATGTCCGAATTGCATATATTTTTTCCTCCATTTCGAAAACGATTAAGTAATAATTTGATTTTAGCATACCTTATATAAAACCATTTTGCAAGGGAAAAATAAAATAATTATTTGCTTGACAAAATAAACACACTATGGTAAAACAAAATTAACGAAACCGTTTTCGCATATCGTGGGCGGTTAGCGAATAATTTACATATGTATCCGGGAGGGCGATATAATGAAAAAGAGATTATTAAGTATCATACTCGCAGCTACTATGGTGCTTTCGATGGCAGTCGTAGGCTGTGGCAGTAATGGTGGCGGTTCCGCAAGCAAAGAGGGTGGAAAGATTTTCCATATCATGGCTTGGAACGAAGAGTTTAAGGGATTCTTTGAAGAGTATTTTGCTGAGAAGCATGACGATGGTGAGTTCTATGTAGGCGATGCTAAGGTTAAGTGGACAATCGTTCCTAACGAAGGCGGTGCTTATCAGGATGCTCTTGATAGAGCGCTTTTAAACCAGGAGAACGCATCTGAAGAAGATAGAGTTGATATGTTCCTTGCAGAAGCTGATTACATTGCTAAGTATGTTCAGTCTGATGCTACAACAGATGTAACCAAGATTGGTGTAACAGATTTCTCAAATGCTTACAAGTATACAGTAGAAGCTGCATCTGATGAGAAGGGTGTTGTTAAGGGCGTTTCATTCCAGTGCTGCCCTGCAGGCGTTATCTATCGTAGATCTATTGCAATCGATTTATTTGGAACAGATGATCCTGCTGAAGTTCAGAGCAAGATCGATTCTTGGGATAAGTTCGACGAAGTAGCTGCTCTTTGCAAGTCAAAGGGATATTACATGACAGCTTCCGACGGTGAGACATTCCGTACATTCTCTAATAACAGAACAGAGCCTTGGGTAGATGCAGACGGCAACCTTGTTATTGATTCTGCAATTCAGGCTTGGATGGATCAGTCAGAAAATTATACAAATAATGAATATACAATCGTTAACGATATCTGGGGTGAGGAGAAGCAGTTACAGATGTTAGATACAGGTAAGACATTTGCTTTCTTCGGACCGGCTTGGTACTACAACTTCTGTATGGGTAATGCAATGGATACCTGTAAGGGTGACTGGGCATTATGTGAAGGACCACAGAGCTTCTTCTGGGGTGGTACATGGTTACTTGCAGCAACAGGTACAGATAATGCCAAGGAAGTTGCAGATACAATGAATACTTTCTTAAATGACGAAGACGTAGCTTCAAAGCTTGTTTCAGAGAAGCAGCAGTTCGTTAACAATCAGAAGGTTAATGAGAAGTTCGCTTCTGATCCTACATATGGAAATGAGTTCCTCGGTGGACAGAACGATACAGCATTATTCGTAGAACTTGCTAAGAACATCAAGTTCCAGAATACATCCAAGTATGATCAGCTTTGCAACGAAGGCATCCAGCAGTACTGGAGAGAGTACTTAAAGGGTGAGGTTACAAAGGAGCAGGCATTAGATAACTTCCGCAAGTACATTAAGGAAAAATATCCTAACGTAAATACAGACAAATAATACGCTTTACTATGGAGACTGTGGCGGGATATCCTGCCACAGTTTTTGTATAAAGAGATAAAAAAGTGTATAATTAAAGACAAAAAGGGTGAATGATATGAAAGATACTAAACCCAAGGGTAAGTCGATAAGTTATGCTAAGTGGGGATATATTTTCATAATTCCATTCTTCTTGGTGTATTTTATCTTTACCTTTTATCCTCAAGTTTTAACCTTTTGTAACAGTTTTTTTGAGAATTTCCGTGATGGACTTACACAGATAGGTCCTCGATTCGTAGGACTGGATAACTATAAGGCGTTACTTACTCCGTCCGATAGCGGTACAATTGATATTCTCAAGTATTTCGGCAATACGATAATTATGTGGATTATGGGTGCCGTTCCGCAGTTTGTTATAGCACTTTTATTGGCAGTTTTCTTTACCAATACAAGACTTAACATTAAGGGACAGCCGGCAATGAAGACTATTATTTATATGCCGAACTTAATCATGGCATCTGCATTTGGTTTCTTATTCTTAACATTATTATCTCCATCAGGACCAGTTATTAACATGCTATTAGACGCAGGAATACTAAGTGAAGCGTTTGATATAACAGCTGATCAATGGGGAACAAGATTAGTAATTGCTCTAATGA
>JAGAAH010000096.1 GCA_017615375.1 Lachnospiraceae bacterium
GTAAAGGCCCATGTAGTAATGAGGCTGTCTCATCCATGTAAGCTCTGCACCATCATTAATCTCTACTGCATCACCCCAGAACTTCTCAAGAGAATTCTTAAAGATTTCCGATAAGGTATCTGCCTGTACGGAGCCGCCTTCATCAATAATCTTATAAACTTCTCTCTGATAATAAGCTTCCATAAAGTGAGTTACGAAGTTATGGAAGTATGTATTCTGAATCTGGCTTGATAATACCCATCTCTTAAATCTCTTGTCATCGCTTGTTGTCTTGAGATAGTTGGCCATAAGAAGCTCATTCATTGTTGAAGGTGCTTCTACGAAATAGGTTGAAACTCCTGTATCGAGGATTGACTGGGCATTGTTGCAAGCTTTGAAATGACCTGCGTGACCTAATTCATGAGCAAGCGTAAATACATCACTCATCTCACCGTGATAGGAGAGAAGAATGTATGAATTCTTGCCGTAAGGGCTTGCACAGAAACCACCGGTTGATTTACCGATATTTTGGGCAAAGTCAATCCATCTGTTATCAAAAGCTTCGCGAATCATGTCTACGTAATCATCGCCAAGGATTGATAATCCTTTCATACAGTAATCCTTAGCGCCTTTGATATCTACGGTTGGTGTATAAGTAGGATCGACAGCAAGCTTAAGGTCTGCAAAAGTCATCTTGTCGAGTTTATGGATTCTCTGTAATAATTTTGCATACTTGCGCATATGAGGAGCTAACTTCTCCATAATGGTATCCATCTGACGGTCGTACATCTCACGGGTTACTTTTTGATTGAAAAGTAAGTACTCGTATACGTCCTTATAGCCTCTTAAAGAGGAATCGATCTTATCTCTTAAGAGGTTTGTCTGATAATATGTTGCTGTTGTATTCTTGTATTCTGCAATCTTCTTGCTGAAAGCATCGAATGCGGCACGACGCACCTTGGTATCGGTTACATACTCGTAATGGTCTTCGAAAAGCGAATATCCGAGAGGATATGTCTTGCCGTCAACTTCAAAGTCAGGGAAATTGATATCTGCCATCTTGGTTGTTTCATATCCTGTATAAGAAGCATATAAAACAGGATCGAGTGCAGCGAGTACACGCTCAACTTCTTCCGAAAGCATATGAGGTTTCTCGCGCAAGATATCCTTTAAGTAATTCTTTGCGCCTGTAGCCTTGTCAATTGCCTCGTTGATAACCGACTGATCCTGAGAAGCAATCTCAACAGAGATAAAGCTTATCTTGCTTCTTACTTCCGACATAATCATGTTTGCAGCATTGTTTTCCTGCTGTAATTTGCCGTCGGTGTAGTCAACGGATACTCCGAGAGAAGTGTAGTTGCCGACAAGCGTCATAAGTTTGATTAACTCGATGAAATCGTTCATGCAGGCATTAATTGTATCTGCATTATTGAGTTTTCCTTTATAATCATTGAGAATCTTATCGCCGAGAGCCTTAATCTTCTCAAGGTCTTTGTGCATGTCGTCATCTGTTTTGTAAATCAAAGATCTGTCCCAGGTAAGTTCAACCGGAACTTCAGATCTTTTAACCAGTTTTTCTGCCATTTTAATACCCCCGTATAAAATATAGTCTATGGAACTAGTATATAATACGAAAATATTAAAATCTACAAAAACATAAAAAAACAAGTGATTTTGTTTGATTAGAGACAGCAAAAATGATAACATTAATATATATGGCGTAATGCGCTTTTTCAATAAGAGGTAATTATAGTGGCAGAATTTTTTATAGAGACGCTGAAGTTTTCAGAGCGCCTGGTTACGATATTTTTTGATTCTTTCGGTAAGATTTTGTTACCGGGAATCAAAGTAACAATTCCGTTAACGTTAATATCTTTTTCGATTTCATTGGTTATAGCTGTTGCAACGGCCTTGGTTCAGTATGCTCATGTGCCGGTGTTACGTCATATTGCGCGTTTCTATATCTGGGTAGTTAGAGGAACGCCGCTTCTTGTACAGCTATTCTTGATTTTCTTCGGATTACCGAAATTAGGAATTCTTCTTGATCCGTTCCCTGCAGCAATTATAGTGTTTTCACTTAATACGGGAGCTTATGACGCAGAGAACATAAGGGCAGCGATAGAAGCAGTCCCGAAAGGACAGATAGAGGCGGGATATTGTGTCGGCATGAGTTATATGCAGATAATATTCCATGTCGTATTACCACAGGCACTTCGCACGGCATTCCCGCCGTTGTCGAATTCACTTATATCTCTTGTGAAAGACACATCGCTTGCAGCCAACATTACGGTTGTCGAGATGTTTATGGCTACACAACGTATTAATTCGAGAGTGTACGAACCGCTTCTTCTGTATGCGGAAGTAGCGCTTATATATCTTATATTCTGTACGGTTCTTACCAAAGTACAGACTATATGGGAACGCCACTTAAGAGTACTTGATTAGGAGGATGATTATGCTTACGGTTAAAGATATTCATAAATCCTTCGGCAATCTTGAAGTGCTTAAGGGTATAGATTTTACGGTTAATAAAGGTGATGTTATCGCGGTCTTAGGAGCATCGGGTTCGGGTAAGACAACTTTGCTTCGATGCATGAATTTCCTTGAAAAAGCAGACGGCGGAACATTGACGTTTGATACCGAAGAATTCGAACTTGCCAAGATGCGCAAGAAAGACATACATAGGTTACGTAAAAAGACTGCATTTGTGTTCCAGAATTATAACCTATTTAGGAATATGACAGCTTTACAGAACGTAACGGTCGGACTTACTGTAGCAAGAAAGATGGATAAAAGCGCAGCAGAGGAGATTGGTCTTAAGATGCTTGATAAGGTCGGACTCCTTGACAGAAAGGACCATTATCCCAACGAATTATCGGGAGGTCAGCAGCGTGTTGCAATAGCAAGAGCGCTTGCAACGGATCCGGAGATAATTTTCTTTGATGAGCCAACGTCGGCATTAGACCCGGAGCTTATCGGAGAAGTACTTTCCGTTATGAAAGATTTGGCGGAAGAAGGAATGACAATGGTTGTCGTTACACATGAACTTAACTTTGCGGCAAATGTTGCAAAGAAGGTTATATTTATGGAAGACGGTAAGATTCTTGAAAGCAATACTGCGGAAGAATTCTTTAAGTCTCCTAAAGAAGAAAGAACGAAAGAGTTTTTGAGAATTATCAATCGAGAATAATTAATATCATGGAGGAAATGTAAAATGAAAAAATTGGTATCGTTGTTGCTTATAATGACATTATGCCTGGGAATGTTATCACTTATAGGATGCGGAACCGGTAACGAGACAGAGGGGAAAACGCTCCTTGAGGAAGTAACCGAGAGAGGTTCCATTATAGTTGCGACAGAAGGAACATGGGCTCCTTGGACATATCATGATGATAATAATGTTCTTACCGGATTTGATATAGAAGTAGCCAAGGCAGTTGCGGAAAAGATGGGTCTTAAGGTTGAATTTGTCGAGGTTGAATGGGACGGTATCTTAGCGGGTGTAGAGTCCGGAAGATATGATATCGCCGCAAACGGTGTTGAAATCGATGACGAGAGAGAAGAAAAGTATTATTTCTGCAGCCCTTATGCATATATCCATACAGCTTTAATCGTTCGTAACGATAATACTTCAATTACAAAGTTTGAAGATCTTGACGGAAAGACAACGGCCAATACTTTACAGTCTACTTATGCAAAGCTTGCAGAAAGCTACGGTGCGACAGTAACCGGTGTTGACGATCTTGCACAGACAATTGAACTTCTTACTGCGGGAAGAATAGATGCGACACTTAATGCCGATGTATCATATTATGATTATCTTACACAGCATCCGGATGCGGCAATTAAGCTTGTTGCTTTGACAAAGGATGCTTCAAAGGTTGCATTTCCTGTTAAGAAGAATGATAGAAACAAGACATTCATAGAAGCAGTCAATAAAGCTATCAAAGAGCTTTATGATGAAGGCGTAATTTCACAGCTTTCAATTAAGTTCTTTGGCGGAGATATTACTAAGAGCGAATAAGGAGAATACCATGGTAATCGGTATAATCGGAGCGATGGAGTCGGAGGTTTTGGGATTAAAGAACGAACTTACCGGCAATGTGGTTGAGAATAAAGTAGGTATCAGAACTTTTGTATCGGGCAAACTTAACGGAGTCGATGTAGTCGTATGCCAGTCGGGTGTCGGCAAGGTTAATATGGCGGCAATGACACAGGCGCTTATAGATAATTATAAGCCGGATTATTTGCTTAATACGGGAATTGCAGGTTCTCTTGATGCGAAGATAGATATAGGCGATGTCGTACTTGCAACGGAAGCCGTTGAACATGACATGTCCGTAGGACCTTTCGGATATCCGAGAGGACAGGTTCCGGGTATGGATGTATTGGCGTTTCCTTGCGATGAGAAACTTCGTAAGATTGCTAAGGAAAGTTGCGAAAAAGTTAATCCGGATATTAAAGTGTTCGAAGGAAGAGTGCTTACCGGTGATGTATTCGTAAGCAACAGTGATTTAAAGAAGGATTTGAAAGGTACATTCGACGGAATGTGTACGGAGATGGAAGGCGCTGCGCTTGCACATGTTGCATATATTAATAAGATTCCGTGTCTTATTTTACGTGTAATATCCGATAAGGCGGATAACAGCGCGGAAGAGGATTATCCGACTTTTGAAGCTAAGGCGGCAAAGCATTCTTTGAATCTTACAAATGAGTTTATCAGGAGATTAGGGGAATAATGAAAAGATTTAATAGATCCATATATGCCGTAATGGGTGTAATCATGCTTCTTATGGCAGGCTTTATATATGCGTGGTCGGTTATGGCATCTGTTATCAACAAAGAATTGATGATAGCACAGGGCACGCTTTCACTTACTTTTACGCTTGTAATGATTACGTTTTGTCTCGGAGGATTATTGGCCGGAATAATCGGTAAGAAAAGTTCGGTACGTGATTTACTCGTACCTGCTACGATTATGCTTTCGACGGGTCTTATAATTGCGTCATATACGAAAGGTGTGGCGCTTTTATACATAGGATTCGGAATCATATCGGGATTAGGCTCCGGAATCATATATAACGTCGTAATGAGCAATATATCGAAGTGGTTTCCGGATAAGCAGGGATTTATTTCCGGTATTATGCTTATGGGATTCGGAATATCAAGCTTTATAGTCGGTAAGCTCTTCGTTGCAATGTCTTCGGGCAGCGTGTCATTATGGCGTACGACGTTTAAATTATTTGCTATTACCGCATTTGTTATTTTGGCGGTTTTAAGCTTTTTATTTAACGGTCCGACCGAAGATTACAAGGTAGAAGGTGTTAAGAAAGTAAAGAAGGAGCCTGCGACCGAGCTTGAACCTAAGAAGATGATAGGACATAAGGCATTTATCATCTATTATATCTGGGCAATTCTTACAACAGGTGCGGGACTTACAATCGTATCGCAGGCGAGCGGAATCGTGACACAAGTTAATGAGAATATAAGTGCAGCGACAATAGCGACTGTAGTCGGAGTGTTGGCAATTGCTAACGGCCTCGGAAGAGTCATATTCGGTGCGCTTTTTGATAAGTTAGATGCAAGAACGGTAATGGTAATGGATGTAGCGGCATATATACTTGCTGCATGGTGCTTTATATTGGCGCTTCTTCATAATACGGCGATATCCGCAATTATCGGATTCATACTTTGCGGAATTGCTTATGGTGCAGTTCCGACAATTAATTCCGCAATTATAAGCGACTACTTTGGAAGAAGTAATTTTGCGATTAATTATTCGATAACCAATACGAATCTTATAATTGCGTCATTTGCATCTATCATAGCGGGAAGAATATATGATTGTTTCGGTACATATATGAGAGTTGTTGCAGTTATGCTTATATATGTGCTTATAGCATTAATAATGATAATACCTTTAAGGCGTCCAAAGGGGGAATAATATGGAGAAGATAGCTTCATTTACCGTTAATCATTTGACTTTAATGCCGGGTGTGTATGTATCGAGGCAGGATAATGTTAACGGCAATATTATTACGACTTTTGATATAAGAATTACGCGTCCGAATAAGGAGCCGGTAATTAATACGGCAGAGATGCATGCGATGGAACATCTCGGAGCAACTTATCTTAGAAATGATAGGGAATGGAAGGATAAGTGCATATACTTCGGTCCGATGGGCTGCAGAACGGGATTCTATCTTATCCTTGCGGGCGACCTTAGGCCAATGGATATTATTGACTTACTTAAGAGTATGTTTAAATGGATGAAGGATTATGAGGGAGAGATTCCGGGACAGTCACCGAGAGACTGCGGCAATTACCTGGATCTTAATTTGCCGATGGCAAAGTTTGTTGCAGAGAAATATTATACGGAAGTATTGTTAAATATAACCGAAGATAGGATGATATATCCGGAATAAGGGAAATAACAGGAGGAATTTAAA
>JAGAAH010000097.1 GCA_017615375.1 Lachnospiraceae bacterium
CCGATTCTTTAATCAATTCCTTAAGATTAGGATTCTTATAATGAACCGCACCCGTTATAGCATACTGCTTTTTGTACTTGGATACGGCTTTTACGACTTCGTTAAGATGCGTCTGCGTATCCGTAATGATAATGCAGTTCTCCGGCTCATGTACTTTAAAGAATATTCCATTACCCGCATAAGTGAAAACCGCAATTATTATAAACTGCACAATTATCACATAAAGCAATAAATCCAATCTTCTTAACGCAAAATGCTTAACCGTAATTAAGTTAACTCTCATGACCATTACCTGAAGGTAAGCAATAATATCCGTAAGCACCGTCGCCAAGAATATGGAAAACAGTATCGGCTTACTCTTTCTTCTGCCTACGTCATAACCGCCGTAGGTCTTAACAAACATAAACTCCAAAACAGCACAAGTCACGCATACGATACCTAACGTACGCGAGACTTGTGTAAGACCCGGATTATCAAATCCCAATATGTAAATAAATGTCGCAAGTAAAGAAAGATATAGTACGACCTTAGTCAAAAACCATGCCGATGCCTCAAATTTATGATATCTCTTAGTCATACCATATCCCCCTTCTTCTTAATTAGAGTGCCGCCATTTTTGCCATCATTTCAACAATTGAATATCCGTATCCGACGCCTGCTGCCCAACCCTTACCATAAGGATTCTCGTGGATTCCGAGCCACTCTACATACTTTGCGGTACCTGCAATACCAATCCAGAATCTTGGATCCACGTTTTCATTAACAAATTCCGGATTCTCGCATGCATAAAGCTTAAGATGCTGAACCTGTGCACGTATTCCCGTTCTTACATCCGGGAATACGCAGCCCGGCTCACCGCCGCCCGTTGCTCCGAGTCCGCCGAAATTACACTGATCAGGCTGAACGTCTCCGCCAAACTGTAAGAAACCTGTCTCCTTATATATCTGACAGCATAATACATCGGCTCTTACGCCTTCTGCTTCTGCCTCTTCAATAATTATCTGAACGAACTTCTCTATCGTATCAACATTTCCGAACTGTTCCGTTGCATATGTATCAGGGAACGGCTTTCCGGAATTATTAAAGAACTTAACCATCTGTTCAGCGGTTGCTTTGGATCTGCCCATAATCGGTGTTAATCCTTCTTCACCCGGATTAACCACTATTACTTCCGCTTCAATGGCATCACTGAAAGAGCCGTACTGCGTTACCGAGTTCTGATAACCCAAAGCTCTTATCATATAGTAATAATGCTTAACATCTATTGCAGTTGTATCTTCATAATAGTTAAGACCGTTTATAAGTGTAAGCTTCTCATAGGAGCCGCCTTCAGGCTTTCTATATATCTCATATCTGTCTGCACCCTCTACAGGCGCCCAGCTAAGCGATACAACGTGTGTATCCTCGTTATAAGACATATTCACTTCGGAAACTTTCTCGAGAAGATGTACTGCATATCCGTAGCTATATCCCGATGTATACTTTCCGTCGGTTACCTGGATTCTGTAATCGTAAGTCTCACCGAGCTTTAATCCGCTGTCTACGTATAATGCCGTTCCCGGCTTAAATGTCTTAATTAAAGTATACTTTTTCTCGCCCGATTTCTTTCTGTATAAGGAATACTTCGTCGCGCCTTCAACCTCAACCCAGGTGATTCTTATACTTGAAGAATTAAGTCCTCTTATCGTACAGGTCGCAACGGTATTAATTCTATAAGATGAATAGCTGCTCTTGCTTATCTGCTTACCGTTTGCCTTAATCGCCTTAATCGTATAATAGTAAAGATGATCTTTTGATGCAGTTTCATCAAGATACTTAACTGTATCGCTTCCTTCAACCGTTGCTATTAAATCAAAAGTTCCGCTCTTACCTGTTTCCGAACGATAGATTTCATATCCCGTACTTGCGGTTATCTTCGTCCAAGCAAGGTTAACACCGCCGCCTGCCTTCATCGTTGCACCCGTTAAAGTCGGTGTATACAACGTCTCACAGGAAACAGTCAAAGTATCTGCATCTATCTTCTTACCGTTCTTATCTTTGTTATATGTTACAAGCTTATAATCATATACGGTTCCGGCACTAAGCCCTGTATCCTTATATATACCTGCGCTCTTCGCGATTGTCGCGATAAGACTATAGTTAGATGCGGAATGCTTCTTTCTATATATCTTGATTCCGTCATACATAGCGCTTACAGGCCATGTCATCTCGATTTCTTTGGAGCTTGTCGCATAAAGTCCCGTAAGTCCCACACCGCTCATTGCAAGCTCAGACATACCGGTTGCACCGGTTACGTCATTTTTATTGAAAAGCGCTCTTATGTAATAGAAATAAGTTGTCTCAGGATCTATCTCAAACTTATCCTCGTAAGAAGTAACCGCACCGATAACATCGAGTAAACCAAACTCTTCACTTATATCATTGGATCGATATATCTCATAGCCTGTTGCACCTGCAACTTCTTCCCACTCGATGTCGACAGCTCCGGCCTCCTTATTGGCCTTACACTTCTTAACCTTAGGCGCTTTTACCAACTTATTACCGATATGACTCGTCTCTTTCGATACAATATCGTACTTATCGCTACCCACGATATCGGTTCTATAGCCCACTACTCTGTAGCAATATGTAACATTTGTCTTAAGATTCTCATCCACATAGATATCGGCATCTTTTC
>JAGAAH010000014.1 GCA_017615375.1 Lachnospiraceae bacterium
CGTACTTTTCTTATTCTTCTTATTAGCCCTGTTAATCTTTCTATTCTTTTCTCTTCTTTCTTCAAGAAACCTTTTAAGACTAATGGTCAAAATCAAAAGAATAATCAGCCCGAGCATTAAAGCTGTGCCCCATGGGCCGTTTGCAAATTCAATAGCTTTATCCATAACACTGACTCCTTTTATAAGTCGTATCCCTATTATAACAATTTTCATTAAAAAAAGCCATCACACTTTTTATGTGATGGCTTTAAATTATACTTGTTTAAAAGCGCTTTTACAGTAAGATAATTATAAACTGTGATACAAGTACTACGGTAATAAGTGCGAATGGATATGTTGCAGCGTAAGCTGAAGCAACGTCATCCGTACCTGCTACGTTGATAAGTGTACCAAGTGCAGGTGTTGATGTCATACCACCTGTAATTGAACCTAAGTTGTTAAGAAGGTTAAGCTTCAATACAAACTTAGCGAAGAAGTAACCGATAATCATCGGGATTACAGTCATTACAACACCATATAAGAAGTAGATTGCCTTAAAATAAGCAACGAACTTAGCACCGCCTGCAATACCCGCACCGATAAGGAAAAGCATAAGTCCGAGCTCTCTGAAGAGTTCAAGTACGCGCTTTTCAATCTTAAGGTTAAGTGCTCCGATATGTCCGAAATGTCCGAATAAAAGCGCAACAAGAAGTGCACCACCTGTTGTTGTAAGTGAAAATGTTGTGCCGCTAAGACCCTTTGATGAAAGCGGAATCTTGATAGCTCCAACAATAATACCAAGTACTGCTGCAAGTGCGAATGCCATAAGACCAAACTTGTCCATGGTAAATAACTTGCCCTTATATTCCTTAACTTCGCCCTTAGCTACTGCCTGAATCTTTCTTCTCTCTTCATCCATGTTAGCCTTTGTAAGCTTCGGAACGAGCTGTACGAATAATACAACACCGATAACTCCGAAAAGATACGCAATACCGTGACCTACGGTAACTGCATCTTCGAACTCAGGAAGTACTGTTGCCTTAGCTGCCGAGAATGCAGGAGTTGATGTAAGTGATCCGGAAAGGATACCTACGAGCATTGCTACGAATTCCTTCGGATTGCTCTCTGCGCCTACGCCTACGAAGTAGCATCCTACACATGTAAGTCCGCCTGCCAAGATAATGATAAGTCCGAGTAAGATGTAGGACTTAAAGTTCTTCTTGAAATCAGCGAAGAAATTAGGACCTGCAATAAAACCTACAGATGTTACGAAGAGAATAAGACCGATATTCTCGATGATCTTCAAAGCATTGCTTGTATAGCTTGCTTCACCGATCATAAGAGCGCCGTTTAAATTCTGTGAGAAAAATGCGCCATAGAGTAATGCTACGATAAATACACCTGCTGTACCGAGCGATACCCCCTTAATAGTGATGCGGCCCAAAGAATAACCTACGGCTGCAACCACGAAAACAGATAACATTAAAAATGTAATTCCGGTTACGGAAATTACTCCACCAAATAAAGTCACGTTACGTGCCTCCTTATATAATTTTTCACCGTTTGCAATTATACCCCATAGGCGTATAACTGTCAAATATAATAACGCTATGGATATCATAAATAATATGAATCCATAGCGCTTTTAAACTACTATCTATTACTGTGATAATGATTGAAAAGATCCTGCTTTACATCATAAAGCTTCTTGGAAAGATCCACATATGTCTGGTGAGGGTTATCGAAACGACGACACTCAGGCCATAACGTATCCTTTTCTTTGGTACAGATATCACGAATCTCCATAACAGACGGGGATGTATATACACACTCACCGTTCTTAAATATTGGTACAAGCATTTCTCTTACGGTAAAAGTGCCTGCCTCGTACTTTGTTCTCTTCCAAGGAGATGTCGGTGAGAAAAGATTAAGGTCTTCGTTTTCATTAATCTTCTCATCTGCGAAGCAGATAACATCAGCTTCAATCTTATGCTGATCCTTTGTATAGATTCTGTAGATAGTCTTGTTACCCGGATTCGTTACCTTCTCGGTATTCTCGGATAACTTGATCTTCGGCTCAAACTTACCATCCTTCTCGATAGCTGCAAGCTTATATACACCACCAAATGAAGGATTATCCTTAGCTGTAATAAGGTGTGTTCCTACACCCCAGGAAGTAATGGTTGCTCCCTGTCTCTTTAATGATGCGATTAAATGCTCATCAAGGTCATTCGATGCAGAGATTACCGCATCCGGGAATCCTGCTTCATCAAGCATTGCACGAACTTTTTTACTAAGATATGCAAGGTCTCCGCTATCCATACGGATTCCGTAAAGCTTCGGCTTAATGCCTGCTTCCTTCATTTCCTTAAATACACGGATTGCATTCGGAAGACCGCTCTTAATGGTATCATATGTATCGATAAGTAAGATACATGCATCCGGATAGAGATCCGCGTACTTCTTAAATGCAGTATATTCATCAGGGAAGCTCATAATCCAGCTGTGTGCGTGTGTTCCCTTAACAGGTACGTTGAAAAGCTTACCTGCCAAGACATTGGATGTACCGTTACATCCGCCGATAACTGCGGCACGTGCGCCGTAAGTTCCCGCATCAGGACCCTGGGCACGTCTTAAACCAAATTCCATTACACCGTCGCCTTCAGCCGCATCACATACACGCGAAGCCTTGGTTGCAACGAGGCACTGATGGTTAACTATATTGAGTAATGCCGTTTCAAGAAGCTGTGCTTCCATAACAGGAGCGATTACCTTAACAAGCGGCTCTCTTGGGAAGATTATGGAACCTTCCGGAATCGCATAGATATCTCCCGAGAACTTAAAGTCCTTAAGATAATCGAGGAAATCTTCCTCGAAGATATGAAGCGAACGAAGATATTCAATATCCTCCTCGTCAAATCTTAAGTTCTTAACGTAATC
>JAGAAH010000098.1 GCA_017615375.1 Lachnospiraceae bacterium
CAGAGGTTCTTGCCCTTCGTTAATACCTTAAGCTTGGATAAAACCATTGAATTTGAGAATTCGCCGAAAAGATAACCTGCAAATGATGCTACTGCCACACGAGGTGTAGTTCCAAGAACGACCGCATATGCTTCCTGATTGCCCCAGAATCCCGGATGCGGCAATGCAATTGTAATAAGATAAATCAAAACCGCAAAGAAACTGCAGAAAAATCCGAGCCAGATAATGGTTCTGGCTTTCTTGAAGCCATATACCTCAGTGAAGATATCACCAAAGATATAAGTTATCGGGAATAAGATTACTGCTGCCGGGAGTGTAATCGATTCCGTTACCGCCCACATCTTACCTGCGATTAGATTTGATAATAAAAGGCATGTCACGTAGATAATGCCGCTGTACATGAATAATTTCGATACTTTCTTTTCTTCCATAAGTATTAATAACTCCTTAACTATGAAAGGGCACAAAAATAGAGCCCTAGTTTTATTTAACGACAGGATGGTACAAACGAACTGTCGGCCCGAAGGCATTGTCTCTCAAAAGAAAAAGCCCTGGGCCCAATGTTTCCATACAACGGGTCGGACTATTTCTAGTTCTATAATAACATCTCTTCTCGAAAAGTCAAGCCTTTTTAGGAATTTCAAGAAGAGTTCCATCTTTCTTAATTATCAATATTCTCTTAATAATCCCTCTCTTTTCGAATTCTCTTTCTAATTTGGATATGCATTTATCCTCATTGATTCCGATTCTTCTCAAATCAAAAATAACAAACTTCGATTGCATTGCTGCTTTACGGAAATTACGCTCTATAGTCTTCTTTCCGCATCCGATTGGCGATTTAATCTCCCACTCGACTCCATCCATTAGGATATCCGGGCGATAAACTTCCGGTATACTACTCGGCCTTATAAACGACACATCCTTTCCCATATTAGCAAAGAACTGTGCTGTCATAAGTTCATGTTTTTCAGGTGGAGTTAATAACTCCGATATATCAATAATCCCTTTCTTTTCAGCCATTTACCGATTTCCTTACTTCTTCAGTGATGCAAATGCCTCCACATATCCCAGAATTCGATCTCTTTGCGACTTATCCAACTTATTAAACTCCGCAACAAGCTTCCCTGTATCCGTATTAATGTCTATCACATAATACTCCTGATTCTTTCCTCTACTTGCAGCAGGATCAACACCTGACAATAACCATTCCGGCGACACATCCAATGCCTTACATATCGCCAGTATTTTATCCGATGACGGATTCGTCTTATTCTTCTTCCACTCGCTTATGGTACTTTGCTGAATTCCAACTTTTTCCGCAAATTCCTTCTGTGACATAGAAATCTGCTGTAATCTCTCAATTATCCTATCACTAATTGTCATGCTTCCCCCTAAAAATATAAATAGCCCTAGGTTTTTGCTGGTCCCTGATCGTGGAGGCATACTCCCTAGAGCATTATCACAAAGTAATTATAAACTATACCATTATGATATTATTCCCCTAAATAAATGTCAATACATTTATCCGCGTCAGCATTCATATTGTTGTTTAATAATTCAAGTATATGAATTATATCTCAAATAACTAACCCTGTCAAGATACCTGAACCAACTCTTTCGTTCATAATTTCTTAACAGGGTCTGACCCCTCTATAGAGCGATTATTCCGATGACGTTCTTGTTGAGAAGCTGAAGCTTCTCGTATTCGCGGCCGATCTCGCCATAGGAGATGCCTTCTTTTTCTTCTGCAATGATTACATTATCGTAATCATCAAGCATCTCTACCGCGTGGCGGTCTACCATAATATCACCGCCCGCAACCGCGATAACGCCATACATAAGGCAGCTTAATTCCACAAGCGCATTGATATTATGACCTACAAGGAGCACTTCCTTATCATCACAGTCACGCGCCTGCAATAGCGACTTTACATTAACCGTCGCAAGAAGTGCCGCTTCTTCGACACCGTCCACACGCTTCTCGTCACCCGATAACTTCGCAAGCATACGCTTCCACCAGCCACGACCCGGGAAACGCTTCGAAGACGCCAATACATTTAATCCATAACGCTTACGCATCTCTTCTTCATCAAGCGCGTAATCATTTAATATAAATCTTATCGCTATATACATAGCTGCAAGGAATGCACCTATGAAACCTCCGAGAATACCTCTCTTTATAGTGTTTTTTACGAGCGCACGTCTGCTAACCTGCTCCTGCTCAGGCATCTCATCCGCTATCGGCGGTTCAGGCTTCACCAAAGCACTTATTCTCTCACGCAATGCTTCTTCCGACGCACTAAGCTCTCCAAGATAGATTTCCCAATCCTCGTTTACGCCATCCGTCGCACCTTTAATACCTTCGCCGGTATTACCAAGGATCTCGACAACCTTAATCTCATACTCGCTAATCGCAGCACTGATTTTATCGTAACTATTCTCAAGATACTCTCGCGATACCTTCAATATATCATCAGCCTGCTCTCTCGTCTTACCACATACGGATAACTGCAGAAAAGCGCTGTCCATATCGATATCGAGCTGCACCAGTTTCTTGATATCGTTAACGTCAAGATTTCCCGGCACTTCCTTCTGGAGATGCATGAAGAATGCATCATTTATAATAAGCACACGATAAGCCTGCATAATACTGTTGATTGGATTTTGCGGCTGCTCCGTCGCTTTATTGTTAATCGTATAATGTGTATCGATATAATAGATAATCGTCTCTTTATAATAATCTTCAGGTCTCGTACTTAAGATAAAAGAATCCTGCTCCGACTCTTCCTTCGCACTTATCTGCGCCTGAATGTCATCAAGCTGAGCCTGGTATGATGCAGCCTGCTGCTCATAAGCTTTTAATGCCTCTTCGTACTGCTTCTTCGCTTCTTCATTAACGACAAGCTCTATACCTTTTTCCGCATTCTTCTTACTTTGCTCAATCGCACGATATCCCTTGTAGGCTGCAATTCCGCCAAGAATTATAGCGAAAACAAGCGCCCACAGGAACAAAAATCCAATCCTTTTAAGCACTTCCACGAGAAGCACCATCATATCAATTGTTCTTTCTTCTTCCATCATGCGATTAGTATTATCCATAACGACTATCCTTTAATTAAAGTGCAATAACTCCAATAACGTTCTTATTAAGTACTCTAAGCTTATCGTATTCGCGGCCGATTTCGGTATATGATACGGAATTCTTGGCTTCCGCAATTACTACGTTTTCATAATTACCAAGCTTTGATACCGCATCGGTATCAACCATGATGTTACCGCCCGATACAGCCTTAACGCCGGTTATAAGATTACTTAATCTATCAAGCATCTCGTTATCATGACCAACGAGAAGTACTTCTTTATCAGTATTACCCCATGTCGTAAGAATCGATTCCGTATTGATTGCCGCAAGACGTGCCACATTCTCTACACTATCCACACGTCTGTCATCGCCCGATATCTTTGCAAGGAGCTTATTCCATCTGCCATTACCGGAAAAGCGCTTAAGACTTGCAAGAACGTTTAAACCGTAGCGTCTTATTATCTCATCTTCACTTAATGCGTAATCTTTAATAATGAACATTCCCGCAATATACATAGCCGCAAGGAATGCACCCACAAAAGCTCCGAGAATTCCTTTCTTGATTGCGCTTTTGGCTACAGTGCTTAAGCTTACGCGGCTAACCTCGGTGCCTTCCGGCTCTTCAGGCTTCTTCTCCGACTTCATCAACGTCTTGATTCCGTCAATTGATTTATTGAATTCGTCAATCTTAGAATTATAACTATCCCATACGGCTGTAACGCCCATTGTAGCGCCCTTCATGCCTTCGCCCATAATGCCGAAAGTCTCGACAACCTTAAGGTCATGCGCCGCAATCGTGGAATTAACCTTGTTATAATTGGATTCTATGGAATCCTTTGCAAGCTTATAGAGCTTATCCGCATCAGCCTTAGTCTTGGCGCATACGGATAACTGAAGGAATCCCCTGCTTTCGTCGGTATCAAGCTGAATAAGGCTCTTTACATCCGAAAGCTCTACGCCCTCACCAAGAGCGGTTTTCACACGACTATAAAAAGCATCGTTTAACGTAAGCGAACGATACGCCTGAATAATACTGCCGACAGGATTCATCGGCTGTACGGCCGCATTCGTGTTAACCTTATAATTAGCATATATGTAGTATATAATCGACTCTTTAAAATAATCATCAATTGCGGTACTTAAGATATATGACTCCTTAGCCTCATCTTCAGCATCCTTAATATCATTCTCGATTGACTTAATATCAGCCTTGTATGCATCAATTCGGTCTTCATAAGCCTTAAGTTCCGATTCATATTGGAGGCGCGCATCCTCACTTATAACAGCACCTTCACCACGCGCAATCTGCGCATTTGCAGCCATGCGAGCACGTAACCCCTTAAATACGCTGAGTCCGCACAAAAGAACCGCAAATATAATTGCAAAGATAAGCACCGTCTTAATCTTGGTAAGCACTTCAACGAGAAGTGCGAGAAGATCAATCTCTCTTTCATCGGTATATGTACGATTATTATTGTCCATTTTACTTTCCCCTTTGTAATAAAATATAATAACCCACCATTGATAAGCTTATCATATATAGGGCTTTAAAACAAGGTTTAAGGCAACAAATAAGCGTAGCGACAAAGCGCTACGCTTAATATATCAAGGGTTTAATCTCTAATAATTCTCTGCCTTAAGCTGGAAATAATCTCTCGGATGGTTACATACCGGACAAACCTCCGGAGCTTCCTTTCCTATAACTACATGACCGCAATTAGCACACTGCCAGATGCAGTCGCCGTCACGTGAGAACACAACTTTATCTTCAATATTCTTCAATAACTTACGATATCTCTCCTCATGCTCCTTCTCAATTGCGGCAACTCCTTCAAAAAGCTCTGCAATCTCATCAAAGCCTTCTTCACGTGCAGTCTTGGCAAATGAAGGATACATCTCATTCCACTCATAAGACTCACCGGTCGCTGCTTCATTAAGGCAATCAACAGTACTTCCTATTCCCACAAGAATCTTATACCAAATCTTTGCATGTTCTTTCTCGTTTTCTGCCGTCTCGGTAAAGATATTCGAGATCTGAACATATCCTTCCTTCTTAGCTTTGGAAGCAAAGTATGTATATTTATTACGAGCCTCAGACTCTCCTGCAAAAGCAGCTTTAAGATTGGCTTCAGTCTTAGTGCCCTTTAAATCCTCTGCTCTACATCTCCATTTATCTGCCATCTTATATGCCTCCTAATCAAGCCTTCCATAAACTATGCAAATTGCAATATGCATATACAGCCTCAACTGCATCACCATCAGCAATTAAGAACTTAGCTTCAGGCTTCATATTAGGCTTTAAAGCCTTTCTCTGATTACCTTCGCGAGTCTTAACTGCAATCCATTCTATATAATGCTCTTCAGTCATAGGGTGTTCTACGGAGCCGACTTTTACCGTTATAATGCCGTTCGCAACTTCGTATACCGGAACATGCTTCTCTACAGATGCATCCATCTCACCAGCCTTAATCTCCTGCATAGGCTCACCGCAGCAGATAATCGGAACACCGGTGCCCTTAACGATAGCAACTATCTGACCGCAATGCTTGCAACGATAAAATTTCATTTCCATAATAAACCCTCCTTAAAATAGATACTTATTAGTGCCTCGCACGTAAGTTCATTGTATAGTGAATATAGGTATATCTCAAGATGCTTCACAGATTATTCATTGTTTTTAAGAACCTTCTACTCAATATGCTTCTAGCTCCAATCCTCAAATAACAAAGCGCTTACCAATCAATCAACAAAAACTGCACTAAGGTCATGATTATACTTCTCATAAATTTGATCACATTTATTAATCAACATATTCCAATCCCATACCTCGTACATATCTCTTATAATAGTATGATATTTATCTCTCTCAAGAAAAAGCTCTTTTATTCGTGCCACTGTGTTTTTTTCCTTAGTATAATATCCATCTTCAAACTTATTAAAAAAACCTTCCCAAGACCGTATTTTCCCCGCAATATGTTGCGCATGATAATAATCGCTATCGTTTTCTATGGAATCAAAATTATAACATTTCCCA
>JAGAAH010000099.1 GCA_017615375.1 Lachnospiraceae bacterium
CTTGACGGTATAGAAACGGTTTATTCGACCTACAAAAATGATGATGCTTACGTCATGCGCTCTTTTGCCGAAAAATATAATCTCATTATGACCGGCGGTTCCGATTACCACGGATTAAACAAACCGTTTATTCACTTAGGCTGCGGCCGCGGCAATATGCACGTTCCTTATTCGTTTTATGAAGCCCTAAGAGATTTAAAACTTAATAAATAATATAAAAGCGGGATTATCCCGCTTTTTATAATACAAACTTTCTTATAACTTCTGCCACGCCGCCTTCGTTATTGTCTTTTTCGGTAATATAATCGGCAATGCTTTTTGCTTCGTCAACGGCATTTCTAACCGCAACTCCCAAGCCTGCCTTTTCTATCATCGAAAGGTCGTTTCTTTCATCTCCTATACCTATGCTGTCCTTAATGTCAAATCCAAGTAACTCCGACATTCTTATAATTCCGTCACCTTTTGAAACGCACCTTGGCATATATTCCAGATATTCAAGACAAGAAAAAATCGAATGCATTCTTTCATTTTCAAATTCCGGATGCGACGCTCTAAAATCTACCAGTTTCTTATTATCAAAAGAAATAAGCAAGACTTTTAATGATGGCTTTGACAAGGTATTGGGAATATTGTGCCTAAGTTCATATTCCATCTGCCCGTTTTTACAGTAAAAAAGCACTTCTTCATCTTCTTTTTCACATATGACCTTGCCATCATCATATGCCTGCACGTGAATCCCTGCCTCGTCTGCGCTTTTAAACAAAGCTTCTATATCTTCCATCTCGAGATTTGCTTCATATATTATTTGCTCTTTGGTGCAGTCATATATCATTCCCCCGTTATAGCACATAATATAACATCCGTCGCGATATAATCCCGCACGCTTTGCACCTATAATTGCCGCAGGTAAAGGACGTCCGGTTGCAACCGTAACTTTATGTCCCTTTAAAAGCGCCTCTTCAATAGCATCTATATTTTCTTTACATACTTTCTTTTCATCATTAAGAAGTGTTCCGTCAAGATCGGTAAATATGTATTTTCTTCTTTCCATTATAACTCCTTTTTTCTTGAAGAAATTCTTTGTATTCTTTATAATGTTATCAAAGGATGGTGAATTAAATGCCTGTTTCACAGATTAAAGACTTTATAATTGCAAAACTTAAAATACTTATTCTTATCATTATAGTCGCGGCTATAATTATTTCCGTAGTGGTCAACAGACTCAATGCAAGAATCAAATTAAACGACGATTTCGTAAACGGAAATACCGGCGGCAACCTCTATAACGGCGGCTATTTCTGCGAAAAAGGCGATATCCTATACTTTGCCAACCCTGACGATAATATGGCTTTATATTCAATAACAAGAACCGGTACCGATTTAAAAAAGCTCTCATCGGACGTTGTCAGCTACATCAATGCGGATGATAACTACATATATTATACGCGTAATAACAAAACCGACGGCACCGCTTTTTCATTCCTTGTAATCGACAGATGTGCTCTTGTCCGCATCAAGAGAAACGGCAAGCAGAAAAAGACAATTGCTCACGATCCTTCAATGCAGGCATGTCTTGTTGGTAATTATATCTATTATATACGTTACACCGACAAATATGCATCAACATTCAACCGTATCAAGATTGACGGTACAGACGACGCAATGATTATGCGCGAACCCGTTACCGCAGTTGTTGCAAACGAAAGATATCTATATTACGTCGGATACGAACGAGACCACTCGCTCTACAGAATTGATACCAACGATAATTCCGTAATTAAGGTTTCAAATGAAAACTTCTATAACCCGATAGTTGAAGACAAATTCGTATATTATATGGATCCCGACAATGATTTCCATATTACGAGCTACAATATCAATTCGGGTGAAAAAATCGATATTTCAAATGAACGCGCCGACTGTTTTAATATGTACGGTAATTTCATCTTCTATCAAAGAGCTTCGAAAGACCATCCTGCTCTTATAAGAATAAGGCTCGACGGAACAGAATCCGAGAAGATTTGTGACGGCGCATTCTGTAATATTAACGTTACGAGCTCATACGTATACTTCTCATCATATGAAAACCCCAATACCTTCTTTATGGCTCCTACGACAGGTAAAGTATACGTACAGCTCTTTAATCCCGGCAAAGCCGATTAAATTATATCGAACAACGACAACTGATTACTCTCAGGCAGATTAATAATACCGAGAGAACTTAGCAAATCGGTTGCGGAAGTACCTACTTTGGCCCTGCTCTTAAAGTCGTCCTTTGAGAGGAACGGGCCATTTTTTGCGGCTTCAACAATTGAATCGGCAGCAACTTCACCAAGTCCCGCAATACTCGAAAGCGGTGGCATAAGCTTACCGTCTATGATTTTCACATTTCTCGAATCGGCATTATAAACGTCGATTTTCATAAATTCGTATCCTCTCGCATACATCTCGAGAACACTTCTCATATCCTTAAGCATATCTTTTTCTTTTGCTGTAGGATTTTCTTTACTCTTTAATTCCTGCATATAGAATTTAAGCTTATCCTGTCCTTGACACATAAGTTCATAATCAAGCGGCGCTCTTATGGAAAAGTAAGCCGCATAATAACAAAGCGGATAATAAACTTTCCAATAAGCTATACGCCATGCCATCATAACGTATGCCGCAGCATGTGCACGAGGGAACATATAGAGAATCTTCTCGCATGAACCGATGTACCATTCAGGTACATTATGCTTAATCATCTCTTCTTTCCATTTATCCCACTTATCGCATTTTCCGCCTGCAACTTTACCCTTACGTACATTCTCCATTATCTTAAAAGACATTTCAGGCTCTAATCCCATATGTATAAGATAAGTCATAATATCGTCTCTTGTACATATGGCAGTCGAAATCGTTGCCAATCCTTCGGCGATTACGGTTTGTGCATTATTAAGCCATACATCCGTACCGTGCGAAAGGCCGGATATTCTTATAAGATCCGAAAAGCACTGCGGTTTAGCATCCAATAACATCTGTATAACGAAATCCGTACCAAATTCCGGCAATCCCAGAGAGCCGGTCTGAACACCATCTATCTGGTCAGGTGTTACTCCCAAAGCTTCGGTATTCTTAAATAAGGTCATAACCTTAGGGTCATCAAAAGGTATTGACATAGCATTAACGCCCGACAAATCTTCAAGACGGCGAACCATTGTCGGATCATCGTGTCCCAAGATATCAAGCTTAAGTAAGTTATGATCTATGGAATGGTACTCAAAATGAGTAGTTATAATATCGGAATTAATATCATCGGCCGGGTGCTGAATCGGTGTAAATGAGTTAATATCCTCTCCGAAAGGCAATACTACGATACCGCCCGGATGCTGGCCTGTTGTTCTTCTTACGCCTACACACCCCTTAAGGATTCTGTTAATCTCGGCTTCTCTTTTACGGATTCCTCGTTCCTCATAATACTTCTTTACAAGTCCGTATGCGGTTTTGTCTGCCAATGTACCTATAGTTCCCGCACGGAATGTCTGACCTTCGCCAAAGATAACTTCTGTATATTTGTGCGCCTTTGTCTGATATTCGCCCGAGAAGTTAAGATCGATATCAGGCTCTTTATCGCCTTCGAATCCCAAGAATGTCTCAAACGGTATATCAAAACCGTCTTTCATAAGCTTGGCACCGCATTTAGGACAAATTTTGTCAGGCATATCGCATCCTGCCATTCCTGCGTAAGCTTTTACTTCATCGGAATCAAAATCGCTGTAATGACATTCTTTGCAGTAATAATGCGGTGACAACGGATTAACTTCCGTTATTCCCGCCATTGTTGCAACGAAAGAAGAACCTACCGAACCACGGGAACCTACAAGATATCCGTCCTCGACAGACTTCCATACGAGCTTTTGGGCAATTATGTACATAACGGCATATCCGTTACCTATAATTGAATTAAGTTCTTTTTCAAGACGATTCGCAACTATCTCGGGAAGATTCTCTCCGTACATCGAATGTGCTTTATTGTAGCAAATCTCGCGAAGCATCTCATCTGAGTGCGGAATGACAGGCGGACACTTATCAGGTCGCACAGGTTCGATATATTCGCACATATCCGCAATCATATTGGTATTGGTAATAACTACCTCTTCTGCCTTTTTTGCGCCAAGATATGAAAACTCTTCAAGCATCTCTTCCGTAGTTCTGAAGAAAAGCGCCGAATCTTCGTCACCAAAGCCCTTGCCGACAAGAATAATTCTTCTGTATATTTCATCTTCAGGATTAAGATAGTGAACGTCACAGGTAGCGCACACCGGTTTATCGAATTGTTCTCCGAGCTTAACTATCCTACGATTAATATCTCTTAATTGTTCTTCGGTATCAAAGACCTTTTTATCGCCTCTTAAAAGAAATGTATTATTAACAATTGGCTGTATCTCAAGATAATC
>JAGAAH010000100.1 GCA_017615375.1 Lachnospiraceae bacterium
AAGGCCGGCTATTGAGGCGGGAGAGAAGCTTGGATTTTTGCCGGGCGATCTTCAGAGCAAGGTTGATCCATACCTTCGACCATTATATGATGCTTTGTATCAGATTATGGGTGCCGAAGGCTTTCAGAAGAATATGGAGAAGGGCTTAATCGAAGTCGCTCCGCTTGTTTATATGCGCGGTCGCACACTCGATGATGCTTACATTATCTTAGACGAAGCTCAGAACACTACACCTGCCCAGATGAAGATGTTTTTGACACGTATCGGCTTTGGTTCCAAGGTTGTAATTACCGGTGACTCCACTCAGAAAGACCTTCCCAAGGACGTTACCAGCGGCCTTGATGTTGCCATTAAGATTCTTAATAAGATTGACGGAATCGCTGTTTGTAACCTTACCAGTAAGGACGTAGTAAGACATCCTCTTGTTCAGAAGATTGTTAAGGCATACGAGACTTACGAAGAGAAGATTTCAAGAAAGAACAAAAATCAAAGGAAATAAATTACTTTGAAAAGCACCAGAAACAAGTTTTTAATCACAAGTTTTTCAATGTTCATCGCTACGATAGTATTGATTGTCGCTGTATCGTTTATATACGATAAATCAGTGGGAGAGATACTTCGAAACGGTGTTTTTGGTGTGTTTTTTTCTTTGGGACAAATTCTTTTATGTCATTATTCTTTTGCTTTTAAGAAGCTTGATTATGACAACGAGATGCACCCTTACAGATTCCTGTTAGTATATTGTGTGGGATTGGTCCTTTCCTGCCTGTTCCCTTTTATTGACAAAGAAGGATGGGTATTCCTTTGTGTTGCTGTGGCATTGTTGCTTTTTTCGAATACACTTATAGCTCTGTATTCAATGTCAGGCTTTATTTTCCTGTCACTGTTTCTTCTTAAAGACGGCGATATAGTAACGTATTTCGTTTATTTCACGGCAGTAATGATTGCTACCGTTTTGTTCCAGGATATCGATAAGAGCTTTAAGGTTGTGCCTGCAATTGCCATATCCAATCTGGTTTTGTTTATACTTGAAACCGCAGGATTTATCATTAACAAGAACGAAGAACTGTCTGCCGAGCAGTTTGTAATGCCTATTGCGAACGTGGTAATTAACTGTATCGTCATGTTCTTTGTACTGAAATACTTTAATACATACGTAGTCAATCGTTATCGCAACAAGTACCTTGAAATCAACGATCAGGAATATAAGGCACTTGCGGATTTGAAGGCTCATTCCAAAGATGAGTATTTCAGATCTATTCATACAGCGTACCTTGCAGAGAGAATGGCCGGAGCTATAGGCTGTGACGTTGATAATGTCAAGAACTGTGCTTATTACCATCGGATCAAGTATGCATATTCATACAAGCAGGAAGACGTTGTTAAATTTCTTGAAGACAATCAGTTTCCGCCGGAAGCATCGGCGCTCTTGCTTGAGTATTATGAGCATGAAGGCACTCCAGTTTCCAAGGAAGCAGGAATTGTATATATCTCAGACAAGCTTATTGCAAGTTTAATGAGCCTGTTTAAGAAGGATAAAAAGATTAAAGTCGATTATAATGAATTAATCGAAACCTTGATTGATAAGAACATGTTTAAGTCAAATATGGCTGAATGTGATATAAGCGTTAAAGATTACAACACTATCAAAGAGATACTTCTTAAGGAAACATTGTATTATGACTTTTTACGTTGAGAATGAAACAGAAGAGAAGTTTGAATTCAATATTGATGAACTCATTAAGGCATTAACGGAGAAGGTACTTGAAACCGAATCGGTTCCGTTTAAAGACGTAACATTAAATGTGACCTTTACGGATGATGCCTCAATTAAAGAGATTAACCGTGAATTTAGGGAAATTGACAAGGCTACCGATGTTTTGTCTTTTCCTGCAATAGATTTTGAAAGCCCAGCGGACTTTGAGGGCATTGAAGAGGGTTCTGCAGATTATTTCGATCCCGATACGAAAGAGCTTATACTTGGTGATATAATGATATCATTGGAAAGAGCTCATGCTCAGGCGGAAGAATACGGACATTCTTTTAAGCGGGAGATTGCATTTTTGATTACCCACAGTTTATTACACTTGCTTGGGTATGACCACATGAATGATGAAGAAAGAAAAGTGATGGAGGACAAGCAGGAAGCTGTTCTTCAGACACTCAATATAACAAGAGAGAACTAATGGATACTAAGGGGACCAAGTCTAGAAACAGCAATAATTTCATAGTACAGGGAAGCATTCTTGCCATAGCAGGCGTACTCGTACGTCTGCTTGGCTTGTTTAAGCGTATTCCGCTTGCATATATCATAGGTGATACAGGTAACGGATATTATGCGACCGCATTCGATATTTACCAGATTTTCTATACAATATCTGCATATGGCATACCGGTCGCGCTTTCCAAACTGGTATCGGCTAAAGTTAGTAAGGGTGAATACAAGAACGCTGACAAGATATTTAAGTGCGCATTAAAGTTTTCAATTGTAATGGGCCTTTTATCGTCGTTTATCGTTTTCTTTTTCAGTAATCAGTTGGCCGGGGCGTTTGGTGAGCCTATGAGCTACCTGGCGCTTAGGATGATTTCACCCACACTTTTGATAGTTTGCGTACTGTCTGTATTCAGAGGCTACTATCAGGGCATGGGTACCATGGTTCCGACGGCGATTTCGCAGGTATTGGAGCAGATAGCGGTAGTCGGAGTGGGTATCGGAGCTTCGTATTTCCTTGCCAAGTATGGTACGAAGGTAGGAATGCTCCTTCATAACGAGCAATACAAATACGCTTACGGCGCGGCCGGTGCTATCGGAGGATGCGTTGCCGGAGCTGTTTTGGCACTTCTTTTCATGCTCCTTATGTACAAAGCTGGAAGCAGAAGATTTAAGCGCAATATATATAAAGATCCGACGACTGTAATTGACAGTTCGTATTCGATCTACAGATCGGTAATACTTACCATTATTCCTATAGTTATAAGTTCTTCCGTTACTACGGTTTCCGGATTTTGCGACCACTTTATTCATAACAAGGTCATGGATATCAAGGGCTTTGCGGAGATGAAGACCGTCAACTGGGGTATTTATTCAGGTAAGTATATGGTGCTTGTTTCCGTTGTCCTTGCGCTTTCATCCGCAATGGGAATGGCTACCGTTCCGACTCTTTCCGGTCATGTAAAGAAGAAAGAATTCGATATTGTAACCAGAAAGGTTAAGAGCGTAATAAGAATTACCATGTTGGTGGCAATTCCCGCAGCTATAGGCCTTGCGGCACTTGCGCCTTCGGTAATGTTTCTTTTGTTCTCAACTACCAATGAAGTGGCGCCCACGCTTTTAAGAATCGGTTCGCTGGGAATCATTCTTTTCTCGCTTTCGTCGATTACGGGATACATCTTGCAGGGCATGAGCCACTTATATGTGCCGATTAAGCATGCGCTTATATCGATGATGATTCATTTGTCATTGATGACGTTACTTTTGTTCACTACCGATTTGAAGATTTATGCTGTCGCTCTTTCGAATAACGTATTTGCACTGGTAATGTGCATATTGAACGTACGAGCCATCATGAAGATATTGAGATGCCGAATTGATTTTGTGAAAATCTTTGGTATGCCGCTTGTATCATCAGCGGTTATGGGTGTTTTGATATACTTTATCAACAAGGTACTGTGCGGTAACGGATTTTCAAGAATTAAGATATTGCTGACAATTGCAATCGGCGCAGCAGTTTACTTTTTAATTATGTTATTGACCCGTTCCATTTCCAAAGAAGAACTGTCAAGACTTCCCGGCGGAAGAAAGCTTGCAGGAATACTGGAACGTTTTCATTTGGTAAGATGAGGGAATTTATGAAAAAGGTCGGAATAATCGGAGGCGGCGCCAGCGGTCTTACAGCTGCTTTATATGCCCACAGGAACGGAGCTTCGGTAACTGTTTTTGAAAGAAAAGACAGAGTAGGCAAGAAGATTCTTGTTACGGGCAACGGGCGCTGCAATTTTACCAACGAATATATGAAACCCGAGTGTTATTACACCGATGACACCGATTTTGTGGGTAAGGTTTTGTCGGAGTATTCCAAAGATGATTTGTGCTTGTTCTTTATGGGACTGGGACTTCTCATCAAAGAAAAGAACGGATACAATTATCCCGCATGTGAACAAGCCTCAGCGGTACTTGATGTTATAAGAAACGCTCTGGATGAGACTGATGTAGAGATTAAGACGGAATCTTTGGTTACGGAAGTTAAGAAGAATAAGTCGGGCTTTAGTGTAAAGACTGAGTCGGGCGAGACGTTTTCTTTTGACAAAATTATTATCGCCACAGGTGGAAAAGCCGGTATAGGTACCAAGGAACAGGCGAATGGTTACGATCTTCTTAAATCCCTTGGACACAAGATTGGTAAGCTATACCCGGCACTTACTCAGATGAAATGCGAAGGACTCAATTTTAAGGGACTTGCGGGTGTAAGAAGCGATTGCGAAATGTATGTATT
>JAGAAH010000101.1 GCA_017615375.1 Lachnospiraceae bacterium
AAATCCTTTTATTAGGGGAAAGGGGTGTAGAAGATGCAAATTGATGATGTTGTAAAGATTGTCAGTCAGGGTTTATTTCTTGTTATTAAGCTTTCTGCGCCCATTCTGCTCATTTCTTTGATAATCGGCTTGGTTATCAGTATTTTTCAGACCGTTACTTCCATTCAGGAACAGACGCTTACTTTTGTACCTAAGATTGTATGTGTATTCCTGGGCCTTATGCTTCTCGGCAACTGGATGCTTACAGATATGAAGGACTACATGGTGGAACTTTGGACGGATTTCGCGGTGTACATACATTAGGGAGGGAGTAGATGTTTAATTTCACTTTTTCCCTGCGAGATCTTGAGTTCTTTCTTCTGATAGTCGTAAGAATTACCTGTTTTATTCATACAGCACCGTTTTTCGGAATGACCAATACTCCAAATCGCGTTAAGATCGGTCTCGGTGTACTTATATCGGCGCTCGTATATCAGACGCTGACTCCCGTACATCCCGAATATTCAACGGTTCTTATGTATGCTCTCTATGTGCTCAAAGAAGCTGTAACGGGCATTATTATCGGATATTCCGCAGCCATCTGCGTAGCTATACTTAACTTTGCGGGTCACCTTGTGGATATGGAGATAGGTCTTTCCATGGTTTCACTTTTCGACCCTGTATCAAGAGATTCGGTAACCATAAGCGGTACATATTACCAGTACACCGTATTGCTTATGCTTATGATAAGCGGTATGTACCAGTACGTGCTTGCTGCCATTATAGAGACGTTTAACCTTATACCGGTTAGCGGCGCCGTTTTCAACTCAGATAGGATTCTGAATGCGATGCTTACATTCCTAAGAGATTATCTGGCGCTTGGTTTTAGATTATGTCTGCCGGTATTTGCGGCGATGTTGCTGCTTAATGCAATCCTCGGTATTCTTGCCAAGGTTTCTCCGCAGCTTAACATGTTCGCCGTCGGTATTCAGTTAAAGATTCTTTTGGGACTCGGAGTGCTTTTTTTGACAGTGGGAATGATGCCCGGCGCATCGACTGCCATTTTAAGCGAGATGAAGAAGATGATCACTCTTTTTGCGGAGGCCATTACATGATTAAGTATAATCTTCAGTTCTTCGCAGAATCACCCGGCGGAGAGAAGACAGAACCCGCAACCGAGAAAAAGAAAAGTGACGCGAGAAAAGAAGGCCAGGTCGCCAAGTCCAAGGAGATTGAGAACGCCTTCAGCCTTATGGCGCTGTTCCTGCTACTTAAGTTTTGGTCGACGACGCTTGGCAGCAATCTCGTGAATTTCTTTCACATATGCTATGACGACATGTCCGAGTATATCAAGAATTACGACGGATATGTTAATACCAACGATATTATCAAACTGGTGCTTCAGTGTATTTTGCAGATTATTATCCTGCTCGCGCCGGTACTTATAGTCGCATTTATCGTATCTTTCGTATGCGACGTTGCTCAGGTGGGATGGAAGCCTACCGCCAAGCCCTTGCAGCCCAAGGGTTCCAAGATTAATCCCATAAGCGGATTTAAAAAGATTTTTTCCAAGAACGCTGTTGTAGAGCTCATCAAGGCCATACTCAAGATAGTTATTATCCTTATTGTTGCATGGTCTTTCCTGAAAAAGAACGTAAACGGACTCTTTCTTTTGTATGATGTGTCCCTATACGAGGGAATCGGTGACACCTTAAAGCTCGTGGTGGACTTAGGCATCAGAATTGCCGCAGCTTACCTGATTATTGCACTTGCCGATTTCGCATATCAGCGTTGGAAATACAATGACGACTTAAAGATGACCAAACAAGAGGTCAAAGACGAATACAAACAGCAGGAAGGCGATCCTCAGATTAAGGGTCAGATCAGGCAGAGGATGCGTGAAGCCTCAAGGCGCCGCATGATGCAGAACCTTCCCAAGGCTGACGTAGTTATTACGAACCCTACCCATTACGCAGTTGCTATCATGTACGACGCAGATCAGTACAGCGCACCGGTAGTTGTGGCCAAGGGTGAGAACTTTCTTGCGCAGCGTATCAAAGAGCAGGCAAGAGAGTATGACATTGAGATTGTGGAGAATAAGCCTCTGGCACGTATGCTCTACGCCAATGTCGAAGTCGGGGAAATGATACCCCCGGAGTTATACCAGGCGGTTGCAGAGGTCCTTGCCTTTGTATACAAGCTCAAAGGAAAGATATCATAATAAATCGAAAGGAGCATGAGAATGAAAAAAGCCGATCTTGGTGTTGCAATATATATTCTTGCGGCATTCGTAATGCTTATCGTGCCTATTCCCTCATGGCTTCTTGATATATGTCTTGCAATTAATATTTCCCTTGCATTCTTAATAATGTTTGTATGTATGTTTTCCAAGGAAGTACTGGATTTGTCATACTTCCCGACCATACTTTTGTTTACGACCATTTTCAGAATTTCGCTTAACGTATCGTCGACCAAGCTCATTCTTTCGACAGGTCAGCCCGGTAACGTTGTCGAGACCTTCGGTAGTTTCGTAGGCGGCAACAACCTCGTGGTCGGCGTTATCGTATTTATCATACTTGTACTTATTCAGTTTATCGTTATCAACAAAGGTTCCGAGCGTGTAGCTGAAGTTACCGCAAGATTCACCCTCGATGCTATGCCCGGTAAGCAGATGGCTATCGATGCCGACTTAAATACCGGTGCCATCACCGACACAGAGGCTAAGATTCGAAGAGACAAGATTCAGCAGGAAGCAAGCTTCTTCGGTTCCATGGACGGTGCTGTTAAGTACGTTAAGGGAGATGCTGTCGCAGGTCTTATTATTACCGCAATCAACATCGTCGGCGGTATTGTAATGGGTACGCAGAGAGGCGAGGCTTTATCTACCGCACTTTCCACATACACTATCCTTACAATCGGTGACGGACTTGTATCGCAGATTCCTTCGCTGCTTATTTCACTTTCGACAGGTATTCTCGTTACCAAGGGCTCGGGTGCCGCAGACTTCGGTAACGTGCTTGTAAGCCAGCTTTTCGGTATTCCGAAGGCACTTTATATCGTAGGCGGAACAATTGCCTTCCTCGGACTGGTGACACCTCTTAACAAAGTTATATTTATTGTGCTCGGTGTTTCTTTTATCATTGCCGGACGTGTAATGCAGGGTACCATCGAAACGTCGAAGATTGAGACGGAAACAGAGCAGGAAGAGCAGGAAGCCCAGGAAATCAGGCAACCGGAGAATGTCAATTCGCTGTTGCAGGTTGACCCGATTGAGCTTGAGTTTGGTTACGGTATTATCCCTCTTGCCAATGTCAGTCAGGGCGGCGA
>JAGAAH010000102.1 GCA_017615375.1 Lachnospiraceae bacterium
CGAGTATCTGTAAAGATTGCTATGAAGTAAGCAAAGATGTTGCAGATGCATTTAAAGATTCGTTTGGAGAGGATGCATATAGAATACTGCGACCATCGACGTTTAATCCTGATGATAAGAATAAGTTCATGCTTGATTTATGGGAAGCCTGCAGATTAGCGCTTTTGGAAGCAGGAGTAAAAGAAGAACATATAGAGGTGACGGATTATTGTACGCGCTGCAATCCTGAGCTTTTCTACTCGCATAGAGTAATGGGTAATGAAAGAGGAAGCATGGCCGCGTTTATATCGTTGTAGGGAGCTGTGTAAATGAGAGAAAGCGGAAGAATTAATACAGCATTAAGAATTCTTTGGTTATGTTTTGCGTTAGGATGCGCAGCATACAGTGTGATAATATATGCGGTCGGAAGCGGCACGAGTTCATACATAATATGGATTATGGGCACAGTTTTCTTTATTATGCTTTTCTTTTTATCGGGAAAAGGAAGATGGGGAAAAGTGCCGAAGATAGTAAGAATTATATCATATATGGTTATAGGTGTGGGGCTTGTGGTATTTTTAACCGCACAGGTACTTATGTTAAGTCATTTCGCCGATAAGGGTGATAAAAACGCCGACTACATGATTGTACTCGGAGCACAGATGAAAAATAGCGGACCGAGTGTAGCATATAAGTATAGGCTTGATGCTGCTTATGAATATCTTATTAATAATCCGAATACGATATGCATTGTGTCGGGAATGCAGGGAGTTAACGAACCTATAGCAGAAGGAACCGGCGGAGTTAATTATCTGATTTCCCGTGGAATACCGAAAGAAAGGCTTATAGCCGAAGATAATGCGGAAGATACGGACGATAATATTACCTTCGGATATGAGATAATTAAAGAGCATAACGCTATATACGGAAGCGGAAAAGATGTATCAGAGATTTCGGTAGTAATAGTTACCAATAATTATCACGTGTTCCGCGGTATAGGGCTTGCAAGAAAGGGTATGCCATGTAAGGTGAGCGGTTTGGCCGGTAAAAACGATACATTGTATATACCTAATGCGATGGTAAGAGAGACCCTCGGAATTTTAAAGGATATAACCGAAATAGGGGTCAGACCCCGTTAACAAATTGTAAACGAGAGGATGGCGGAATTATGCACGATTACAGAGATTTTAAAGTAGATATCATATCAAAGGACAGAATAGAGACGGAGCATCTTATCCTTAGAAAAGCTCGGCCGGATGATCTTGATAAGATCTGGAAGAATGTCTGGTCGGATGAGTCAATTGCAAAGTTCATGTTGTGGATACCGACTAAGACCCGTGAAGAAGCTGAAGACAGGATGAAAAGGACGATTAATTATCAGAGCATGATACCGGCTTTCTTTACTTGCCTTAAAGAAACTGACGAACCGATAGGATTTGCGGGAATAAGAGAGATAGAAGCCGGTGTATATGAAGACTGCGGTGCCTGCTTTATGCCTTTGCATCAAAGAAAAGGATATGGCAAAGAAATGATTGCAGCGTTAACGAGACTTGCTTTTGATGAATTCAACGCAAAAGAAGTGAGATTCGGCTGCTTTGAAGAGAACATCCCGTCAAAGAGCCTTATCGAGAGTATGGGATTTAAGTACGTAAATACCGTGCCTGAAGTAAGGGAAAAGGACGGATATAAGTATAATGCACTTAACTATGCACTTAAAAAGTGATATAAAAGGTAAGTAGAAGGGGAAAGAAATGAAGATCAAATGTGATTATTGCGGCAATACTTATGAAGATACAAAAAGAAATTGCCCGAGTTGCGGAGCGGCAAATCCGACTCAAAATGATGCAGATAAACGTCCAAAGACTATAGAAGAATTACAGGATTGGTATAAGGCGCATAATCTTCCGCCTTATGAGGTTACAAGATTTTTCATCGGTCAGGATATTAAAGAAGCCAAGGCATATGGAATATATAAGGCCGGTAACGGTGATTATATTGTATATAAGAATAAAGCCGACGGTTCCCGCGCCGTAAGATATGAGGGTGATGATGAAGAATATGCCGTTCATGAAATCTATCAGAAATTGAAAGATGAGATTGTTCATCAGAAGGGGCATAACAAAGATATTCCGGTAAGCGATAATAAGCCCAGAAAGAAGTACAAGTCCTCAAAGTTCGGTATGGGAAAGTTGATTATTGCAATATTTATAATCGGCACTTTGATTTCGCTTGGAAAGGATGCCTATAAGAACAGGAATAATGCATATTATCGTTATGATGATACGACTTACTACAGATATCAGAACGAGTGGTTCTATTATAATAATGATGATGATGACTGGG
Organism: Lachnospiraceae bacterium; assembly: GCA_017615375.1. GTDB lineage: Bacteria > Bacillota > Clostridia > Lachnospirales > Lachnospiraceae > XBB1006. Next base: position 2,323 of record JAGAAH010000102.1, read on the forward strand.
ATATTATAGGTGAGGCGGCTCTTCCGCCTAAGATGGTCGAGAATTTTGATGACTATTATTATGGAAAAACCTGGGATTCTGAATTAAATGTGTCGGATTTTGAGGATAGCTCCTGGTATAATTATAATTCTTCTTCAGATTCGTCGTATGATAGCAGTGACTGGGGCGATAGTGATTACGATTGGGATTCTGATGACAGTTGGGACAGTGATTGGGACAGCGACTGGGATTCTGATTGGTAAAGGGTCAGACCCCGTTAACAAATTGTAAACGAAGCATCGGCTCGTGGCCTTAAAAAGGTTACGGGCAGGTGCTTTATTATTGTAAGAAATAATAATTAGTAATAAATTATAAATACTATATTGCAATATAGAATAGTGTGTGATATTATAATGTCATCGATGATGAATACCTTATGTCAGGGAAGGCGTAACGGTATTTACAGAATACCGGCAGGAAGGGGGAATAGTATGAACGCACAGTTTAAGAAGGGCGCGATGGAATTATGCGTTCTGGCAGAATTGAGAGATGCGGACAGGTACGGTTATGAACTTACCGAGACAATATCCAAAGAGATGGATACGGCGACAGGAACTTTGTACCTTGTCCTTAAGAGATTAAAAGATGAAGATTATGTCGAGACATATCTTAAAGAGTCGGATGAAGGCCCGGCGAGAAAGTATTATCATATGACCGATAAGGGACTACGCTATTTTAATGAATTAAGAGATGAATGGATAAGTTTCGTAAAAGCGGTTAATAACATTATTGATAAGTAGATTAAGAAAGCTTTAGGAGGAATATATAATGACGAAGCAGGAATATATCGAAAAATTGGCAAGAGCTCTTGAGAGAAAAGCGCCTGATATGAAGGAAGAAGTTCTTGAGGACTATGAAACACACTTTACCATGGCTATGGCAGAAGGTAAGAGCGAAGAAGAAATATGCGATGAACTTGGTGATATAGATGAATTCGTGTCTGAATTTGCATCTACAGAAGGAAAGAAGAAAGAATCAAAGCATTATTCATATCATTATGACGGAGGAAACCTTAGCGGGATGTTTAGTGAACTCGGTAAGGGAATCGGCGATATGGTTGACGGAATATTAAGTTCTGTCATGCCTTATGTCAAGGAACATAATAATGAGCAGAATTATGACGAATATGAAGAGGACGATGCGGATACAGCTTCTTCTTCTGAATCAAATGAATCGTCGTTAATGAGTATTGTAGTAGATGCTGACGTTGCTGATGTTATCGTTCAGGAGTCTGACGATGACGAAGTACATGTACGCTATGAGAACAGAGGAAGTCTCAAGCAGCAGTTAAGATACAGATATTTCTTTAGAGAGGAAAATAATACTATATATACAGGAGTAAGAAGAGCATATACGAAATCCGGATATGTAAGTATTAATCATACACCGCATATTACTTTAACGATTGAAGTGCCTGACGAAATGAATAATATTGAGATTCATTCAATGAGCGGAGACATTGAGGTTGAAGAAGTAAATGCAGAAAAGATTAGTATATCTTCCACAAGCGGAGATATTAGTTTCGAAGGTAATGCCAAGAAGTTGACGTTAAATACTGTAAGTGGTGATATCGAATGTACAACGGATGAAAGATTTGAAGGCGATATGCATACTGTAAGCGGGGATATCAACCTTGAAGCAAACAGTGCTTTTAACGCAAAAATGGCAACGACAAGCGGCGATATTGAAATTGAACTTAATGATACCGATGGTTATGATCTTAAATTCAATACTGTGAGTGGCGACGTTGATATTGATTATGTAGGCGAGTGTCATAGCTTTTCAAGAAGCGGCAGAATAGGATATGGTAATAATGGTGCAGTGATTGTTGCCAATACCGTATCGGGAGATATTAAGGTGACAGGCTAGTTTAGAGGTATAATAATTGCAAAAGCCCCTTGGTTAGTGTATAATTGTTACGCTAATCAAGGGCTTTTTTATTAGATTAATTAAGGAGATATATAAGGAAATGGTGTCCGGGCACCACCGTAACATTATTAATCGTGTTTTTACAAGTTAGAGAAAGCTGTTTGAAAAACAGGTAATATATATGATATATTTAATTCACGCGGTGAATCATATTGCTGCGCGAATTTCTTAATATGCAGATATACTGCATATCTTGGTGGCTATAGTTCAATAGCTGTAATCCATTTTTTAAAAGCAATGCTGACGAATACGTATGTTTGCTGTTTGACTGCAACTAAATATAGTTGCAGAATGTGTGCGGTTATGATATCATATAAGGAGGATAATGAATGAGTCAAAAAGAAAAACTTGAACTAAGGTTTAAGAGCATTCCAAAGGATTTAGGTAAAGAGTAAACTAGAACAGGAGGGTTTGTTGTGAAAAATACCATAGAATACAAAGGATACATTGGTAGTGTCGAATTTTCTGAGGCGGATGGAGTGTTTTTTGGAAGCGTACAAGGCATAAGATCATTACTGTCTTATGAAGGAACAAACGCTAAAGAACTTGTGGCAGATTTTCATGATGTAATTGATGAGTATTTGAATGACTGTGAAAGAGAAGGGAAAATTCCGGAACAGGCATATAAAGGAAGCCTTAATGTCAGGTTTAAAAGAGCTGACACGCATAGACGCGCTGCGATATATGCAATAGCACATAATCAGTCTCTCAATAGTTTTATTGAAGAAGCTGTAGAAGAAAAGCTAGCAAGAGTTGAATAATAGGTTTTGTGAGCTGTATAATGTTAAAAAATATTTTGTTTGATTTGGATCCGAAAGAGTGCCTTATGGTTGGAAATGATGCGGAAGAAGATTTGGCAGCTTTGAAAACCGGAACAGGTTAATAAGAGTATAAGGGGGAACAGAAAATGAAGGTATTATTACTTAACGGAAGCCCGAGAGTTAACGGGAACACAATGGTTGCGTTAAATGAGATGGTTAAAGTATTTGCAGAAGAAGGCGTGGAAGCTGAGATTATCCAGGTGGGAAGCAGAGAGACCCGCGGATGCATTGCTTGTGGCGCTTGCGGTAAGAACGGAAAGTGCGTGTTCGATGATGTTGTTAATGAGATTGCGCCTAAGTTTGAAGAAGCAGACGGAATTGTTGTTGCATCACCTGTATATTATGCATCTGCTAATGCTACATTGATAGCATGTCTTGATCGATTATTCTACAGTACTTCATTTGATAAGAGAATGAAGGTTGGAGCGAGTGTAGCGGTTGCTCGCCGCGGCGGATGCTCTGCTACATTTGATGAATTGAATAAGTACTTTACAATCTCCGGAATGCCTGTTGCGTCGAGTCAGTACTGGAACAGTGTTCACGGTGGTGCTGCCGGAGAAGCATTACAGGATGCGGAAGGGTTACAGACAATGAAAAATCTTGCCAAGAATATGGCTTTCCTTATGAAGAGTATTGCACTTGGTAAGGAAAAGTTCGGCTTGCCGGAGCGTGAGCCTCATCAGTGGACTAATTTCATAAGATAGTTATATTTGAAAAATAATCCCGATTAGTGTAAAATACTATAAGCTAATCGGGATTTATTATTAGATAGTATTATTTAAGGAGATATAAGAGAAAAATGAAATTAGGAATCGTCGGTTTACCGAACGTAGGTAAAAGTACATTATTTAACGCATTAACGAAGGCGGGTGCGCTTGCTGCGAATTACCCGTTTGCGACGATAGATCCGAATGTGGGTGTTGTATCCGTACCGGATGAGAGAATCGTTAATTTGGGTAAGTTATATAACACCAAGAAGGTTACACCTGCAGTTATCGAATTCGTTGATATTGCAGGACTTGTAAAGGGTGCATCCAAGGGTGAAGGACTTGGCAATCAGTTCCTTGCCAATATTCGCGAGGTTGACGCAATCGTTCACGTAGTAAGATGTTTCGAGAATTCCAATATCACTCACGTAGAAGATACAATTGACCCTGTAAGAGATATAGAGACAATTAACTTAGAGCTTATCTTCGCAGATCTTGAAGTGTTGGAGAGAAGATATGCAAAGACTTCGAAGTCAGCCAAGATGGACAAGGCTGCAGCCAAGGAATTGCCGGTTCTTGAAGCGATAAAAGCTCATCTTGAAGCAGGTAAGATGGCCAAGAGTCTTGAATTTACCGATGAAGATGAAATCGCGATAATGAAGGAATTAAACCTTCTTACCGCAAAGCCTACTATCTTTGCGGCTAACGTATCGGAAGATGATTTGGCTGATGACGGTGACAGCAATGCTCACGTTAAGGCAGTTAAGGAATTCGCAAAGAACGACGGAGACGAAGTATTCGTTATCTGTGCAGAGATAGAGCAGGAGATTTCCGAACTTGATGATGACGAGAAGCAGATGTTCCTTGAAGACTTAGGACTTAAGGAATCCGGACTTGAAAAGCTCATTAAGGCAAGCTACAGACTCCTTGGTCTTATATCTTTCTTAACCGCAGGTGAAGATGAGTGCCGTGCATGGACAATCAAGGTCGGTACCAAAGCGCCTCAGGCGGCAGGTAAGATTCATACAGACTTTGAGAGAGGTTTTATTAAGGCTGAAGTTGTTAACTATAAGGATCTTATGGAGCTTGGCTCAATGGCTGCAGCTAAGGAGAAAGGCCTTGTCGGACTTGAAGGAAAAGACTATGTGGTCAAAGACGGAGATGTAATTCTCTTCAGATTTAATGTTTAAATCGTTAAAAATTCGCGCTTTTACTTGCTTTTTGCAAATAGTTGATGTAGCATATAGTATATATGGGTAGTAAATGGCACTATATGTAGTTTACATAACAGGAGGATTTGCTTAATGAAGTGTCCGTTTTGCAGTAGTGAGAATACAAGAGTAATCGATTCAAGACCGGCTGACGACAATCGTTCTATTCGTCGTCGTCGTATCTGTGATGATTGCAATAAGAGATTTACCACATATGAGAAGGTTGAGACCATACCGCTTATCGTTATTAAGAAAGATAATAACAGAGAGCAGTACGATCGTTCCAAGATAGAAGCAGGTGTGCTTCGTGCTTGCCATAAGAGACCAATCTCCGCAGAGCAGATTAATAAGCTTGTTGATGATGTGGAGACAGAGATTTTCGCAAGAGAAGAGAAGGAAGTTCCTTCATCCGAAATCGGCGAGATTGTAATGAGTCATCTTAAGGACTTGGAAGCAGTTGCATATGTAAGATTTGCATCTGTATACCGTGAATTCAAGGATGTTAATACATTCATGAACGAATTAAAGAAGATTCTCGATAAGAAATAAGATAACAAAAAGTTCACAGATTTTACCTAAAGTAATTTTTGACCGCTTCCGATATACGTAATGTAACTACCGAGAGTGCAATGGATGCACGAGGGTAACACGGATAGTTGAGAGGTATGATATGAATATTACAGGAATTAGACCTTACGAGGCAGTAGGGTATTATGGTAAAATAAATAACGAAGTTAACGTAGCAAACGAAGCTAAGGAGCTTAAGGATACAAGCGTTAAGTCTAACGGCGTTGATTTGGCAGCAAGAGCAAGACAGACAGAGACATCTTATGATTTCGCCAAGAAGTATGAGCCTGATAAGGTATACTCAATGAAGGGTTCAGAAGTAGACATTACAAAGCTTGATATTATGAATTCAGTTCCTAAGGCAAGAAAGGACGAGGCAATCGCTCAGTTCAAGGAGTTCGTTCCTGCAGCACAGAAGAACGAAGGACGTCAGCTCGAGAACTTCGATATAGCATTGAACTAATGAATTTTTTAACGGGGTCGGATTTAATCCGGCCCCCTTTTTAAGGAGTAAATATGGGATTGTTTTTTCCTAAAGCATACGAGAAAACAACGTATGACATTGATTTTGAAAAGCTCTATGCCGCAGGGTACAGAGGAATTATATTTGATATTGACAATACGCTTGTTGAACATGGCGCGCCGGCAGATGCCCGCGCGATAGAGCTTTTTGATAGGTTAAAAGCGCTTGGATTTAAGATTTGTCTTGTGTCCAACAACAAAGAACCGCGTGTTAAGTCATTTAATGATGAAGTTAAGGCATTCTATATCCATAAAGCCGGAAAACCAATGAGAAAAGGGTATATACGTGCCATGGAGATTATGGAAACCGATAAGACCAATACGGTATCTATCGGAGATCAGATATTTACGGATACGGTCGGTGCCAATAACGCGGGTGTCAAATCAATTCTGGTCGGTAAAATCGCAAGACACGAGGAAATCCAGATAGTTTTAAAGCGTTTCCTCGAATTTTTTGTGCTTTTATGCTATAAGATAAGCGGAAAGAGCAAGAAAAAGTTCTATTAATAAGAAAAAAGCTTGAAAAGAACAATCATATAATATATAATATTATAGATTGTTGCCATTAGTGGCATGAATATTGATAATTATTATTGAATAAGTTTAAGATTAGTGATGTATGCTAAGGAGGAAAACGCATGATTTCTGCAGGTGATTTCAGAAACGGTATGACTATTGAATATGATGGAAAGGTATGCCAGATTATTGAATTCCAGCATGTTAAACCGGGTAAGGGAGCAGCTTTCGTACGTACAAAGTTAAAAGACGTTAAGAACGGTGGTGTTGTCGAGACATCATTCAGACCAACCGAGAAGTTCCCGGCTGCAAGAATAGATCGCAAGGATATGCAGTATCTTTACAATGACGGAGATCTTTACTACTTTATGGATCTTGAGTCATATGAGCAGATTGGTCTTAACAAGGACGCAATCGGTGACGCTCTTAAGTTTGTTAAGGATAACGAGATGGTTAAGGTATGTTCCCACAATGGTAACGTATTCGCAGTTGAACCGCCTCTCTTTGTAGAGCTTACAATTACAGAGACAGAGCCTGGATTCAAGGGTGATACGGCACAGGGTGCTACAAAGCCGGCAATCGTTGAGACAGGTGCTCAGGTTTACGTTCCGTTATTCGTAGAGCAGGGCGAAGTAATCAAGATTGATACACGTACAGGCGAGTATCTTTCAAGAGTTTAATAAGATTATTATTAAGGAGAACCGAAAGGTTCTCCTTATTTTTATATTTTGATTTATAAATAATTTTACTAATCTTTAAGTGAATCCATAAATTATATGCTTGTAATTTGGTATATAGGGTGTTATTATAATTCTGACAGAAATAGTAGGAATTGAAATTGTAAGAATTAAAGTTGTAGGAATTAAATCGGTAGGATTTATATTTAAGTGAGGTAATCACATGAAACTATCTACAAAAGGACGTTACGGGTTAAGAGCTTTTGTCGATATAGCGATTTATTCGGAAAAAGAACCTGTATCGCTTGCGGAAGTCGCCAAGCGACAGGACATTTCGATAAGCTATCTCGAGCAGCTTATGACGAAGCTTAAGAAAGCCAATCTTGTGGAGGCGGTTCGCGGTGCATCGGGCGGATATGTATTATCAAGAAAACCCGAGGATATCTCGGTTGGAGATGTGTTAAGAGCTTTAGAAGGCGACTTATCTCCGGTAGAATGCGCGACGGAAGAAGAGTCTTGCGAGCATAGCTGCGGAGCAACCGGGCATTGCACGACGAGACTTGTATGGAAGAAGATTAACGATAGCGTCAATGACACTATTAACAATATATTTATTAGCGAGCTTGTAGCAGATAGCCGCAAAGGAGAATAATCATTATGGATAGAATAGTATATCTTGATAATGCAGCAACAACCAAGGTTCGTCCGGAAGTTGTCGAGACTATGCTTCCGTTTTTTACGGAAAACTACGGTAATGCATCTGCAATTTATTCTGTAGGAGCTAAGGCAAAGGAAGCATTGACGAATGCAAGAACGAAAGTAGCTGAATTAATCGGAGCCAATACCGATGAAATTTACTTTACGGCAGGCGGTTCCGAAGCTGATAACTGGGCTTTGAAAGCTACAGCAGAGTTATTGAAGGATGAGGACAAGCACATTATTACATCGAAGATTGAGCACCATGCAATACTTCATACTTGCGAATACCTTGAGAAGAACGGTTTTGAAGTAACATATCTTGACGTGGATGAAGATGGTATAGTATCTCCTGAAGCAGTTGAGAAAGCTATTCGTCCTGATACAATCTTAGTATCTATCATGTTTGCAAATAACGAAATCGGTACAATCGAGCCTATTAAGGAAATCGGCGAAGTTGTTCATAAGCATGGAATTTACTTCCATACCGATGCTGTTCAGGCATTCGGACAGGTACACATTAATGTAGATGAGATGAATATCGATATGCTTTCTGCAAGCGGACATAAGTTATACGGACCTAAGGGAGTCGGAATGCTCTACATTAGAAAGGGCGTTAAGATTAAGTCGTTTGTACACGGCGGTGCTCAGGAAAGAAAGCGTCGTGCAGGTACTGAAAATATTCCGGGTATCGTGGGATTCGGCAAGGCTTGCGAGATTGCAAAAGCTACACTTGATGAGAGAATCAAGAAGGAATCGGAGCTTCGTGATTACTTAATCGGAAGACTTGAAAATGAGATTCCTTATACCAAGATTAACGGTTCAAGAACCCATAGACTTCCTAATAACGTTAATGCATGCTTTAGATTTATTGAAGGCGAATCAATGCTTATTATGCTTGATGGTAAGGGAATATGCGGTTCGTCGGGTTCCGCATGTACATCTGGTTCATTAGACCCGTCTCATGTACTTCTTGCAATCGGACTTCCTCATGAGATTGCGCATGGTTCACTTAGACTTACATTAAGTTATGAGACAACCAAGGAAGAGATTGATTATACGGTTGATGAATTAAAGAAGATTATAGAGACATTAAGAGCAATGTCACCGCTTTACGAAGATTTCGTAAAGAAGCAGAATAAATAGGATAATAGTGGAGGGTAAAGAATATGTATAGTGAAAAGGTAATGGATCATTTTCAGCATCCGAGAAACGTTGGTGAGATAGAGAATGCATCAGGCGTAGGTACCGTAGGTAACGCAAAGTGCGGAGATATCATGAGAATGTATCTTGATATCGATGATAACGGCATTATAAGAGATTGTAAGTTCAAGACATTCGGATGTGGTGCCGCAGTTGCAACATCATCAATGGCAACTGAACTTGTAATGGGTAAGACCATTGAAGAGGCGTTAAAAGTTACCAACCAGGCAGTTATGGAGGCGCTTGACGGACTTCCTCCTGTTAAGGTACATTGCTCACTTCTTGCAGAAGAAGCAATCCATGCAGCGCTTTGGGATTATGCAGAGAAGCATGGTATTACGATAGAAGGCCTTAAGAAACCAAAGTCTGATATTTCCGAAGGCGAAGAAGAAGAGGAATACTAATATCACTCCCTATGGTGATTAATTGAATATAACTCACGTATGACAAAATATCCGGAGAATAATCTCCGGATATCTTTAATATAACCATTTAATTTATGTATTCGTTATTTCTTGCTGAAAAGCTTATCTATAGGCTTAAAGCACATAGGATATATAGCCATCGGAATGAAGAGCACAAGTCCGTAGCGAATTGCTCGAACAAGGTAAGAAGCAAGGGTAGCTGATTCGCGGAAATCCTTACTGAATGGAAGCTTCAATAAGTAGTTGAGTCCGAAGTAAAGCGCCAGTGCTCCGATTATTCTTAAGATTCCGATGAAGATATTCTTTGGTTTTTCAAAGTTAACGAATCTCTTCTCAAAAAGATCTGCCGCAAATACGCCGACCATCATACCATAACTTGAATAGAAGTCGGTCGTCTTGCAGAAGAAAAAGCCCGGAAGAAAGACGATAAGCCATATAAGATATATTATCTTGTAATTCTTAATGAACTTCTCCATAAGAGAGAAAATACCAATACTTAAAAGACCTATGCCGTATCCTGCCAATACATCCGTAGGATAATGAACACCGAGTGCAAATCTTGAAATGCCGACAAGAAGAATGATTATTGTTGCAATTGTGGAAAACCAACCCTTCTTAATCTTAATTGCGGCACCGCCCCAGATAGACATGCTTCCTGCGGAATGTCCGCTTGGGAAAGAGAAGCCCTGGTGCGATACATCATATAAGTCGTGTCCCGTATCTACCTGCTTAAGGCATTTTACATTATCATGTACGAAATAAGGACGTAATCTGCAGAAAATATTCTTGATAAAGGAATAGCCGCAGCTTGCAACCATATAACGTCTCGCAACGTACTTTGCTGTTTCTTTGTCGTAGATAAAGTAAAGAATGCACATAACGCCGATTAAGATCATTTCTTCACCGAACGCCGAACAAATTGACATAAAGGATGTACCGAAACTTCCCAAATGTGCTTGAATCCACTCCATAAGAGCAGGTTCCCAATTAAAATAGAATGTGTTGCCCATAACTTGAAACTCCTGTGTTTTTTAATAAACCTTAAATTGCGCTAATACAATTTTTCTTATTATAGCACATTGTTTTAAAATAGTTAACATAGGGACGGGATTGATACTTAAATGACAACGCGTATTTTGAAAAAGACATTAAATTTCGTGGTGGTAAAATATATTTTCTATGTTATAATAAAAATTAGCTGGTGAAAGACCGCTATATGGTCAATTACAATAATACCGAAATTAAATAATTTAGGAGGCTCGTTATGGCAGTTAAAGTAGCGATTAATGGTTTTGGACGTATTGGACGTCTTGCATTCAGACAGATGTTTGGTGCAGAAGGATATGAAGTAGTAGCAATCAACGATCTTACAAGCCCTAAGATGCTTGCACACCTTCTTAAGTATGATAGTGCTCAGAAAAAGTATGATCTTGCAGATACTGTTACAGCAGGTGAGGATTCAATCACTGTTGACGGTAAGACAATCAAGATTTATGCTGAGTCCGATGCAGCTAATTGCCCTTGGGGACAGCTTGGTGTAGACGTAGTACTTGAGTGTACAGGTTTCTATACATCTAAGGATAAGGCTGCAGCTCATATTAAGGCAGGCGCAAGAAAGGTTGTTATTTCAGCTCCGGCAGGTAATGATCTTCCTACAATCGTATACAACGTTAACCACAATATCTTAAAGGCATCTGATGATATCATTTCAGCAGCAAGCTGTACAACAAACTGTCTTGCTCCTATGGCTCAGGCACTTCATAAGTATGCTCCGATTCAGTCAGGTATCATGCAGACAATTCATGCTTACACAGGCGACCAGATGACTCTTGACGGACCTCAGAGAAAGGGCGACCTTCGTCGTTCACGTGCTGCAGCAGTTAACATCGTTCCTAACTCAACAGGAGCTGCTAAGGCAATCGGCCTTGTTATTCCTGAGTTAAACGGCAAGTTAATCGGTGCTGCTCAGAGAGTTCCGGTACCTACAGGTTCAACAACAATTCTTATTGCAGTTGTTAAGGGTAAGGACATCACGGTTGACGGTATCAACGCAGCTATGAAGGCAGCATCCAACGAGTCCTTCGGATATAACGTAGATGAAATCGTATCTTCCGATATTATCGGTATGAGATACGGCTCATTATTCGATTC
>JAGAAH010000103.1 GCA_017615375.1 Lachnospiraceae bacterium
TAATGCCGGAACTCGGTCGATAATAGAGCTTCCTATCTGTGGATGCATCTCAATTATCGTGGTTTCCGTTGGTGTAGCTTTTCTATATTGAATATTGATGATATTCGGCAACACTATCTTACCGATATCATGGCAGAATGCTGCCTTTCTTACAAAGTCCATTATCTCCGGGATATGGGCTTTAACATCTTCCGTGCTTTTACAATTCATCGTGCCGACAAGTAACTCCGGCGCCTCCTGAATCAAGGCCTTAACAAGCTCGGTCGCTATAATCATGACCGTCTTTGAATGTATTGCCATGCTGTTATGTCTTATAATCGTAACCTTCATAAGAAGGTCAAGATTGGTAAAAGTTATATCGTAATACGGCAATACATATTTATATGCCATATATACGTATGAATTGGTTATATAAGTTCTCTTATCGTAAGGTATTCTTGCATAAGCTTCGAAAACCTCCAATGCGAGCTTTTTACGTAATTCGCCGATTCGCTTAATGGAATAGCCCGATTCCTCAAGTAATACCATCATCTCAGGTACCCAATAGAGCGTATAGACAAACTTCGAACTTATGTAATAGCTCGGATTGTTATAGTCAACGTCCATATCGAGCTTTTTGGCGGCTTCTACAAGAAATCCGTATGCTTCTACCGGGCTCATCTGATTCTTATATACGTTGGCAAGTGCATAATTAACCAGGATAAGCGCATTCATTTCCTTATCCGGTCTTCTTATATTACGCTCATAAGCTGCAAGCGCTGCGTCTGCCGACTCATTTACTATGCCGGCAAGTCTGTTGATTACCACACGAGACCTACTTAATGCCTCGTACTGCATGATTGCCTGGCTGGATTTACTCATAAACTCAAATGGTAAATCCGAAACCTTTCTATTCTCAAGGTCATCGTAAAATGTCACTGCGTCCTTATAATAGTCATATAATGCCGCAATGTCACACCTTGACTTAAGGCCCTCTCCGACAAGTCTTTTATAATAAGACTCAAAAATCATACCTCTGACGTGGATATTCTTGGTCTGATCAAACTGCGCCGAAAAAGAAATAGCCATGGTATAATATTCCACGGCTCTCCTGAATTTTTCATCTATTCCATAGGAGAGATAACAATCTGCGAGCATAAATAATGCGAGTATCCTGTCGTCAATAATCTTAGGCGTATGCTGCTCATAAAAATCGACGATTACTTCCAGGACATCCGCCGTAATAAGCGAATCTCTGCACCCTTGACTTATGGCACTTCTTATCTCTTCGACAAGAACATGTGCCAATCGATGGGTCATGGTTATTCTTCCATCAAGTATCGGATAGATGTATTCTTTTAATCTTTCTTCGTATCTGTCGTATTCTCCCTGCAATTTCTCAGAGGTTTCGTGGTAGCGCTTAGACCAATCGGAAAAGTTATCTGCGTTTTCGTTGTCCGTATCATGAAGCTTCTCTATAACAGACATTCTTCTTAAAGCATCCACGTAAAAATCATGAATGCTTGTCTTTCTCGTTATAAAGAAACTCTTAAGTCTTCCCATCTAAGCGCACCACCCTCTCTATCTTGCCGGTTTCTTAAAAAGAAACTTCTAAGTCAGATTATGCATATAAAGGATACTTCTTGGTAAGTGTTGCAACAAGCTCTTTAGCCTTATCAACACCACCGTTGTCGCGCTCCTTAATAGCAAGAGCCATAGCTTCTGCTACTACTACCATATCGTCTTCCTTAAATCCACGGCTTGTAACTGCTGCAGTTCCGAGACGTACACCACTTGTTACAAATGGTGATGCAGGATCGTTAGGAATTGTATTCTTGTTACATGTAATGTTAGCGGAGTCAAGTAACTTCTCGCACTCTTTACCTGTAATATTCATATTGGTAAGATCTACAAGCATTAAGTGGTTATCCGTACCACCGGATACAAGCTTGAAGCCTCTCTTCTGAAGCTCTGCTGCAAGAGTCTGGCAGTTCTTAAGAATCTGCTGCTGATACTCCTTAAATGAAGGCTGTAATGCTTCCTTGAAAGCTACTGCCTTACCTGCAATAACATGCATTAAAGGACCACCCTGAATTCCAGGGAATACTGCCTTGTTGAAGTTGAACTTCTCGTTAGCTTCTGCTGTAGCCATAATCATACCGCCACGAGGTCCTCTTAATGTCTTATGTGTTGTTGTTGTTGCAACATCTACATAAGGGAATGGACTTGGATGAAGTCCTGTAGCAACAAGACCTGCGATATGAGCAATATCAGCCATAAGTACTGCACCAACTTCATCAGCGATTTCTCTGAACTTCTTGAAGTCGATTGTACGAGCGTATGCAGATGCACCGCAAACGATTAACTTAGGCTTGCACTCTAATGCAATCTTTCTTACGTTATCATAATCAATAACGCCTTCTTCGTTAACACCGTAAGGTACTACGTGGAAGTACTTACCTGACATGTTAACAGGCGATCCATGTGACAAATGACCACCCTGGTCAAGAGCCATACCCATGAATGTATCGCCCGGGTTCATAATAGCAAAGAACACTGCCATATTAGCCTGTGCTCCTGAATGTGGCTGTACATTAACATAATCGCAATGGAATAACTCTTTTGCTCTCTCTCTTGCGATATTCTCTACTACGTCTACGCACTCGCAACCACCGTAGTATCTCTTTCCCGGATAACCCTCAGCATACTTATTGGTAAGCTGGCTTCCCATAGCGGCAAGTACTGCCTTGCTTACCACATTCTCTGATGCAATAAGCTCAATGTGAGAATTCTGTCTGTCATTCTCAGCCTGAATCGCATCAGCGATTTCCGGATCAACTTTCTTGATCTCATCAAAACTATACATTTTGATATTACCTCCTCATGAAAATCAAAGTGACTTGTTCCAATCAACAAATCATTCCACGCTTAATTATATCAGTGCATTTTTGCAAAGGCAAGTGTTAAAGTTTAAACCTATTAACCTCTGTAAGAAGATTGTCTGCAATGCCCTTATTAAACGTTGCTTCCTTATTAATATCCGAAACTCCCGACTTAAGATCGATTGAAGTCTCTGCTACCTTGGTAATATCTTCTGCACACGAGTTAACTGCTTCATTAATCTGGTCCATGGCGTCTGCCATTGTTGCCATACTCTTATTAAGCTCCGAACTTTCTTCTGAGAAAAGCTTCATCTTCTGTCCAAGATCATCAACATCCTGCTTGTATGCATTACTTGTATCGAGTAAGCTATCGTATCCCTTCTTGGTAACATCCGCAAGGAAATCAAGCATATTCTCTGCTTCTCTTGAAAGCTGTTCAACAGCCTCTGTTACGATATTACTTACATCCTGAATCTTGGTTGCCGCATCTGCCGAATTGGAAGCAAGCTTACTTATCTCATCTGCTACTACTGCAAATCCTCGACCTGCATCGCCTGCACGTGCAGCCTCTATTGATGCGTTAAGTGCAAGAAGGTTGGTCTGTCCGGAAATCTCCAGGATGTTCTCCGTAAGCATACCGATCTGCTCAACGGCCTTAGATTTCTCAATTTTGTCCGCAACTGCTTCCTTCATTGCCGTTGCTCGCTCGTCGGCCTTCTGCTGCTCGGCTATAGCCTGCTTATAAATCTTCTCTGCGTTACTCATCGTAACCTCTGAAGATCTAAGACCTTCTTCGGCTTCGTTGTTAATCTTTTCGATATCGTCTCTGTTCTTTCTGATTATCTCATTTATATTGGTAACGGATGCTGCAGTCTCTTCCATAGCTGCACTCATGCCTTCCATGGTATTGGCAACTTCATGTACTCCGCCTTCTGCGGAATTACTGCTCTTAGCAACGAGGTCGGAGGAATTTGACAACTCGTTGGAGTTCTTGGAAATATTAATCATGATATTTCTTATATAATCGAGTAAGCTGTTAACCGACATCTCAATATTTCCAAGTTCGTCGGTCGTCATTACATCAAGCTTCTGAGTAAGATCGCCTTCGTTATTAACGATATCATAAATCTTTCCGTCAATTGCGTTGATTGCTCTCATCATCTTTCCGATGATGAACATAAGTAATGCTATAGCTACGATAACCGCAATCACTGTCGATACTATACCCATTGTTCGTGTCGATGAAAGATTGTCCAACATTTCATCCGCATTAAAATCGCATCCGATTATTGCTACTATCTGACCTGAGGAATTATATATCGGCGCATATTCCGTAAGAAGATTTATGCCGCCCCATTCAACGATTTCGTCATCTTCGTAATCTTTGCCTTCAAATGCATCTCTAAGGTAATCAAAATCTACATCAAATTCTTCTCCGAGGGCACAATGTGTTCCGTCTGCAGCCGTGGTGTCTACCCCGTAATATACCTTGGTTCCGTCTGTATATAATGTATATACCGCAAGAATTCCGGAACTTTCTTTAAGTCTTGTAAGATTTTCCTGTATCTGCCCAAACTCCGAAGAACTTTCGGAACCGTTTGAAACTACTCTTTCATGAAGGTCTCCTTCAACTTCTCCGGCTGCGACGCTTGCTATCATCTTTGCCTGTGATACTCCAAGGTCGGTATATCCTCTTTTTGCGCTCACAATCATTACTATTGTGATAAAAAGACAAGACACCAATACTGTAGCTGCTGCCGGGATAATAATTCTCCACCTTAAACTTAGTCCTTTTGTTCTGTTATCCTTGCTCATATAAAATCCTCCTGTCGTCTATGCATCCGCATATAGCGCTTATTATACTATTCTATAATTTTTTCTTATAAAAATATATGCTTTATTTGTTTTTTAACATAGTTTTCACTTACTTGAAGTTGACATTTGGGTACAAAAAAAGCGGAACCAGATGGTTCCGCTTAAAATTACATCATATTAGTCCTGTACATATGGCATAAGTGCGATATGACGAGCTCTCTTGATAGCTACTGTAAGTGCTCTCTGATGCTTAGCACAGTTTCCTGTAATTCTTCTAGGAAGAATCTTACCTCTCTCAGAGATGTACTTCTTAAGCTTTGCTGTATCCTTGTAATCGATAACGTTATCGTTTCCGCAGAATACACATACTTTTTTTCTTCTATGCATACCGTTAGGACGTCTCTTAGCGCCATCAGGTCTGTCTGTCTTATTGAAAGCCATTGTTATTACCTCCTATTATTGTGAACCGAGTTATCTTCTTATGCGAACGGTAACTCTTCTCCAACGGCGTCAGGAATATTCATAAATCCTTCGCCTACCGCAGAACTTGGTGCCGACTGTGGCTCGAAACTACCTGCCGATTCGGAACTACTTGCTTTGCTCTCTGCAAATTCCTGCTGTTCAACAACAACGTCAGTGGTATAAATTCTCTGTCCGTCCTTCTCGTATGAACCTGTCTGGATTCGTCCTTCGACTACTACCTTGGTTCCTTTCTTAAAGTACTTCTCAGCAAACTCTCCACTCTTTCCGAATGCAACACACTGTATAAAATCTGCTGTATCTCCGCCATCTTTCTTGAAGCGTCTGTCTACAGCCAATGTATATCTAGCTACTGCCGATGACTCAGCGCCCGTATATCTAACTTCGGGATCTCTGGTCAATCTACCCATCAAAATAACTTTGTTCATGCGATTACCTTCCTTTTAAACGATTCTATTCTTCGTCCTGTCTAACGCATAAGTATCTGATGACGCCGTCCATGATCCTGATGCGGCTGTCGATCTCTGAAATCGCAGTTCCGTCAGACTCAAAATGAA
>JAGAAH010000104.1 GCA_017615375.1 Lachnospiraceae bacterium
CTTTTATTGGTTTTGTTGCTTGTTTTGTGGTTTGCAATCAAATTATCAAAGATTAATTCAGAAAAGACAGATGCTGCAAAGCATAATACGGATCTTAACGAGGATACGTTGGCACTTATGGGTAAGTATACCAACGTAGCTTTATTGGGACTTGATAATCGCGCAAGCGGAAGCTATAAGTCAGGTAATGCGGATTCTATTATTATTGCAAGTATCAATAATGAGACAAAGGATGTCAAGCTTGTATCCGTGTATAGAGATACATATCTTGAGGTAACCGAAGAGGGTAAGTATTTCAAGATTAATTCGGCATACGCCCGTAACGGCGGTGCTTTTGGAATGATAGAGACACTTAACCGCAATCTCGATCTTGATATCCAGAAATATATAACGGTTGACTGGAAAGCAGTTGCAAGAACCGTTGATTTGCTTGGCGGAATAGAAGTAGAGCTTACGTCAAAAGAAGCACAGCAGGTTAATAAATATACCCATAAAGATACAATCGCGATGACCGGATATGATTCCAATCAGGAGGCGGTTGAGGGTCCCAATACCCTTGATGGTGTACATGCCGTTGCTTATGCACGTATCAGAAAGGGTGTAGGCGACGACTTTAAGAGAACCGAGCGTCAGCGTGAAGTTATTACCAAGATTCTCGGAAAATTAAAGAAGTGCGGATTCTCGGCTATTTCCAATATAATGGATGAAGTATTCCCGATGATAAGTACGAATTTTAGTAAGACCGAGCTTCTCGGACTTGCTGCGGGAATTATGGATTACAATATTGTAGCAACAAAGGGATTTCCTGAAGATAATGACGGTAAGACAATGGGAAGTGCAGGTTCTTGCATAATTCCGATAAGCCTTCTTACCAATGCGATTAAGCTTCATGAATTCTTATTTGAAGACGAAGCATATACTCCGTCGGTTACTTTACAGCAGATAAGTAATCAGATTATATATGACTCGGGACTTGCGCCTAAGACAGAATAAAGAGAGATAAATATTATAAAAAATTTATAATTTATCACGCAACAATCACATGGCGAACACATACCAAGCACATTGTAAAACTACAATGTGCTTGTCGTTTAGGGAGACAATGTATATTCGTAAAGGACGGAGGTAGTGTAGTATGGATGAGAACTTTTACGAGAACAACAATAATGAAAACAATGAATATGTAGTTTATGAAGAAAGAAAACCTGAAAATAACGGTAGACATAAAAAGGGCGGATGGTTCTTTAAAACCATAGCAATCGCTTTGGTATTCGGACTTGTATCATCCGGTGTATTTGTCGGAGTAATTAAGGCAACAAAGTCAGATGCGGTTATTTCCAATGTTTCCAATGCGGTAACATCATATACAAGTGAAACAATATCGGCAGATTACGAAGGAATCAAAATTGCCAGCGATGTAGCAGATATAGTTGATGCTACAATGCCTACGGTAGTTGCAATCACCAATGTATCCGAGCGTGAGGTTCAGACATGGTTCTGGGGACCGCGGAAAGAGCAGGTTCCGTCTGCGGGTTCCGGTGTAATAATTGCAAAAGACAATAATTATATATATATCGTAACCAATAACCACGTAGTGGAAGGCAATATTGTAGAGCTTACCGTTACCTTCTGCGACGGAAGTGTAGTTAATGCGGAAGTTAAGGGAACCAATGCGAGTATGGATCTTGCAATAGTAAGGGTAAGATTATCCGATATAAGCAGTAAGACTTTATCCGAAATCAAGCTTGCCGTTCTCGGTAATTCCGAAGATACAAGACTTGGCGAATCGGTAATCGTAATCGGTAATGCATTGGGATATGGACAGTCCGTAACAACAGGATGTGTCAGCGCACTTGAAAGAAGCGTAACCATTGATAATAATACTTATACTTTAATGCAGGTATCTGCAGCAATTAATCCGGGTAACTCGGGCGGTGCTTTGATGAATGCAAAAGGCGAACTTATCGGTATCACATCTGCCAAGTATTCCGATACGGATGTTGAAGGAATGGGATTCGCAATTCCGATTAGTGATGCAAAGCCAATTATAGAGTCTATTATTAAGCAGGAGCAGATTGCAGAGGAAGAGCGCGGATATCTCGGAATATACGGTGAAGATGTAACGGAGTCAATTGCAAGCATCTACAATATGCCAATCGGCGTATATGTTAAGGGCTTTGTTAATAATGGTGCGGCAGAAGCAGCAGGCATTAAGGCCGGTGATATTATACAGGAAGTTAACGGCAATAAAATACAGACGTTTATAGAGCTTCAGACTGCATTACAGTATTGTAAAGCAGGACAGACCATTACGGTTACGGTTAAGACGTTAAGGAATGGTCGCTATGAAGATGCTACATACAATGTAACGTTGATGGTTAAGCCTGAAGAAAACTAAGGAGGTACAAAGCGTGATACAAGAGAGACTTAAGAGCTTAAGAGATGAGATGGCAAAGCGCCATATCGATTATTATGTGGTTCCGACAGCAGATTTTCATGAATCGGAATATGTCGGCGAATACTTTAAGGCCAGAAAATGGATAACGGGATTTACCGGTTCTGCGGGAACTGCAGTTATAGGTATGGACGAAGCAGGTCTTTGGACTGACGGAAGATATTTTATACAGGCAGAGAATCAGCTTAAAGGTTCCGGTGTTACGCTTTTCAAGATGGCACAGGAAGGTGTGCCTACAATTAACGAGTACCTTAAGAAGAATTTACCAAACGGTGGTACAATCGGTTTTGACGGACGTGTAATTAATACATGTCTTGCAGAAACTTTTAAAGAAATCGCGGATGAAAAGGGCGGAAAGCTCTATACAAGCGAGGATCTTATCAATCTTATATGGAGTGACAGACCTTCTCTTCCTACTTCCAAAGCATGGATTTTGGAAGAAAAGTATTCAGGGGAGAGCGTGGAGTCCAAACTTGCAAGAATCAGAGAAAAAATGCGCGAAGAGGGTGCCGATACCCATATTATGACGTGTCTTTTTGATATTGAATGGACATTTAACTTGCGTGGTGGAGACATAGAGCATGTACCGGTTAATCTTTGCTTTGCTTTAATTGATGAGAAGAATGCTTATTATTATATCAACGAGGCAGATGTTGACGATAAGGTTAAGGCATATCTTAAGGAGCATGGTGTGACCTTACGTCCGTACGATGCCATATATGATGATGTTAAAGCCATTGATAAAAGCGCGCGCGTCATGCTTAATAAGGCACAGGTCAACAGCCGCATAACGGATTTATTGCCTAAGGGTGTAACAATAATCGATAAAGAAAATCCTGCAGAACTTATGAAGTCATGCAAGAATGAAGTCGAATTACAGAATCTTATTAAGGCACATATAAAAGATGCGGTAGCAATGACGAAATTCATGTATTGGCTGAAAACTAACGTAGGACATATTGAAATGACTGAAGTTAGTGCACAGGATTATCTTGCACAGCTTAGAGCCGCGCAGGAAGGCTTTATAGACCTTTCGTTTGGTACAATTTCGGGTTATGGTCCTAATGCCGCAATGATGCATTATTCCGCAACACCGGAAAACTGTGCGGTTCTTGAGCCTCACGGTATGCTTCTTGTGGATTCCGGCGGACATTATCTTGAAGGTTCTACGGATATTACAAGAACTTTTGCCTTAGGTCCGGTATCCGATATAGAGAAAAAGCATTTTACTGCAGTGCTTCGTGCAAATATGAACTTGTCGCATGCCCATTTCTTATACGGATGTCGCGGACTTAACCTTGATATACTTGCAAGAGGTCCTATATGGGATATGGATCTTGATTATCAGTGCGGAACAGGTCATGGAGTAGGATATCTTCTTAATATTCATGAAGGCCCTAACGGCTTTAGATGGAAGAAAGTTCCTGAAAGAAAGGATAGCGGTATACTTGAAGAAGGTATGTGCACGACAGATGAGCCGGGAATTTATCTTGAAGGACAGTATGGTATTAGACTTGAAAATGAGCTTATCTGTAGAAAAGGTGCCAAGAATGAATACGGGCAGTTTATGTATTTTGAAGATATGACATATGTACCGTTCGATCTTGACCTCGTTGACGAGAAGTACCTTAATGCTATAGATAAAGAAAGACTCAATGATTATCATAAAAAAGTATACGATACCATCTCGCCATACCTTACGGACGATGAAAAAAACTGGTTAAAGACATATACTCGTCAAATTTAAAACATAAAAGCATAAAAAATAAATGTTATAATGCCCCCAGTATTGTTCCAAGAACTAGACAATAAGGGGGCATTTATTATGAAACGCGTTAAATTGTTCGGGAAATTTGCAATGATAGTAGTTCCTTTTATGGGACTTGTAGTATTTCTTATAGCGGTAATGGGAGTTATAAGCAATAGATCGAGAGAGTCTTATGTAACCGCTTTGTATGACGAAGTGTATACGGCATCTTCAGCACTTATTAATGCTGACAGAGATCTTTATCAGTCGCTTGTCGCAGTTACACAATGCAGAATATCCACGAGTCTTGATGAAACGGATAAAGCGTCATATGTAAAAGATTTTAATACTAATTACAAGCAGGCTCGTGATAGGGCGGAGACTGCAGCAAATACGATTTCTTCAAAGAAGGAAGCGTATGAAGAGTATACAATTAATAAACTTGCTGCAGATAACGGTAATGAACCGTCTGACAGTGAATTTGGCGATTGGACATATAAGGCAATATTTGAAGAATATATAGAAAAGCTCGATGAGTGGCATTCTTTATATAATCCGGAAACCAATTCGGGTGACTATTATGCACAGCTTACGGCTTTTGATCCGGTGCGTGATTACCTTGATGCCATGGAAATATTCATGGAAGAATATGCGCTTTATGAAATTGACGAAGCTGATGCGGGAATTAAGTTTAATAAAATGCTTGCGTACGGAATAGGTACGGCTATTACGATTGTATGTGTTGTACTTGCTGTATATATCGCTTTATACATTATTAAGAACATGAGAGCAACCAAGGCGGATCTCGAGCGCCTTGCCAATAAAGATCTTGCATTTGATATTAAGGTTAATAACGCAAGAGATGAAATGGGTGACATGTCGAGAGCAAGCGCAACGTTACTTGCTACTTTTAAGGATATGATTTCAGCAATTAACGAATCATCCAATTCGATTAATGAATCTGCAGATAATATGAACAGTGCATCTTCGGATGTTAATAAAACAACAAGCCAGATTATCGTTGCGTTTAATGATATTGCAGAGAAGGTTTCAAATCAGGCTCTTGATACCGGCCGTGCATCCGAACAGACAAGGACACTTGAAGATGTTGTAGTTAAAAGTAATGAGACTGCAGCAAGATTATCAGAAATCGGTAATGCAATTAATACGGCAACAAGAAAAGGTATGGATGTTGTCGGAAAGCTTGAAAGCGATACAGAGAAGAGCCGCGACGCATTTGACAATATCTTTAAGGTTATAGAAGAAATGACGATAAGTGCCAATAAGATAAGTGAGGCTTCAAGCCTTATATCAAGTATTTCGGCACAGACCAATCTTCTTTCACTTAATGCATCAATTGAGGCAGCAAGAGCCGGCGAAGCAGGAAGAGGCTTCTCGGTTGTAGCCGAAGAGATAAGAAAGCTTGCGGAGCAGTCTTCGGATGCGGTTACAACAATTGATGAAATGCTTCTCGAACTTAACAGTAATGTATCGCGTGCAAGCGCACAGCGAGAACTTGTTATGGAAGCAGTTAAGGTGCAGGAAGAAAGCGTTGCATTAACGGAAGGACAGTATAAGGAAATTGTAGATAACGCCGATAAGATTACAACTCAGGTATCCGTACTTGATGATATAAGCGCTAAGATGGATGAAACCTGTAAGACGGTAGTTGAGATTGTATCGAATCTTTCCGATTCTGCAAACGATTGCGCAGCCAATACGGAAGAGACATCTGCTTCTTCAGAGCATATTATGACCAATATGCAGCAGATTGTAGATCTTGGTAATGATGTACAGCAATACGCGAATGAACTTAAGAATTTGCTTTCCGAATTTACGATTTAACGTTATATAACATAAAGGGCATAAGGTATACTTTATACCTTATGCCTTTCTTTTTGCTTTAAGTGTAGTATAATGAAATGGTAATTTGTTAATAAAGAGGTATTTAATGATCAGAACAAAACGCAGCCATGAAATGGATATGTGTAACGGACCGTTACTTTCAAAGCTTATAATTTTCGCGGTTCCGGTTATGTTGTCGGGTGTATTGCAGTTATTCTTCAATGCAGCCGATGTGGTTGTCGTGGGAAGATTTGCGGGTAAGGAGGCACTTGCGGCGGTAGGTTCCACATCTTCACTTATTAATCTTTTGGTTAATCTTTTTATAGGATTATCGGTTGGAACCAATGTACTTGTTGCAAGATTCTATGGAGCCAA
>JAGAAH010000105.1 GCA_017615375.1 Lachnospiraceae bacterium
CAGGGCTTCATCGATAAGGGATATAGGTTATACGGAGATTCTAAGACCAATCAACAATTTCTCATAATGGAGAAAACAAAGATCGAGGAGCTTAAGAAATCCGTTTCTTTCGCGGCTTGGGAGGAAGTTGACAGTGGACACAAAATTGTCAGATTTGCTACAAGCTTTGCTACAAAGGAATCCGACGTGGATGAGCTTTTAAAGCTTCTCTAAAATGCAGTAAATATAAGCTGTTGACGCATATTTGTCGGCAGCTTATTTTTTTTAAAATTATGCTAAAGTTTTCTTAAGGCACGGCCGACATATTATATAGAAATCTATGAACGAAGGATTTGTTCATGATAATAAAGAAAGGAGATGCCTAATATGCGTATTGATTCTTATAACCAGATTAACCAGATAATGAAGACTGGTAAGGTTTCTAAGGCTAAGAATGCATATGGAACATCGGCAGCAGCATCCTCATCGGATCAGCTTTCGATTTCCCAACTTGGCCGGGATTATCAAATTGCAAAACAGGCAGTCGCAGGAGCTTCGGATATCAGGGAAGATAGAGTTGCCCAGTTGAAGGAGAGAATAGCTAACGGTAGCTATGATGTGGACACTGAAGATTTTGCAAAGAAGTTATTGGCAAAGTATAGCGCGATTATCTAAGAAAGAGGAATTAAGTAATGGCTAGTATCATGGATGAGTTTATCTCGGTTCTCGAAGAAGAAAATAAAGCCTATGAAGACCTTGCTTTCATATCGAGAAAGAAGACTGAGACAATCGTCTATGCAAGAGTCGACGAGCTGATGAAGCTTACAGAGCAGGAACAGGAAATCGTCGGTTCGATTATGAATCTCGACAAGAAGCGATTAAAGCTTCGTGAAGAGATGGCGGGAATTTTAAAAGTTCCTGTCGCAAGCCTTACTTTATTAAATATGGCGACCATCCTGGATAAACGGCCGGACGAGAAAGCGAAGATACTTAACCTTCGAGAGAAGATAAGACTTACACTTATCGAG
Source organism: Lachnospiraceae bacterium (assembly GCA_017615375.1). GTDB lineage: Bacteria > Bacillota > Clostridia > Lachnospirales > Lachnospiraceae > XBB1006. The sequence continues at coordinate 1,008 of JAGAAH010000105.1, forward strand.
GTTGCCAAGATCAATAAGGAGAATGAAGCGTTATTGAAACAATCCTTAGAGATGCTCGAATATGATATGAACCTTATACGAAGTACTCGCCAAGCACCGACAACAGCAAACTACAACAAGAATGCATATAGTACAGACACTATATTGCCGGGCGGCGGTTTTAATGTAACACAATAACGAAACATCCTTTCGGGAGGCGTTGGAGTAATCCGGCGTACTCCCGATAGAAATTCTTAAAGAGAGGAAAGGTGACAACTATGGCAAACGGTTTTGGTAGCTTATATGTTGGTCAGTCAGGTTTATCCGGTGCACAGAATGCCATTAACGTCACCGCTAATAACCTGTCCAACTTAAATACCCAAGGGTATGTACGTGAACAGGTTCTTTTTACTGATAAAGAATATTCCACATTGTCGGAAGCCAAGATGAATCATCTGTATAATCAGTCGATTAACATGAAGCAGTCCGGTCTTGGCGTTACAGTCGGCGATGTTGTTCATACAAGAGATATTTTCTTAGACACATATTTCCGCTCGGAATCGGGAAGACGTTCTTTCTACGAGACCTGTTACGGAACAACCAATGAGATTCAGGAACTTTTACAGGAAACCGAAGGCGAGGCTTTCCAGGAAGTACTCGCAGACTTAAACGAATCCATTCAGGAGCTTGTTAAAAACCCGGGTTCATCGGTTAACCAGAACCTCGTTGTTCAGAAGGCAACGCTTTTCATTGAAAGATCCGCAGCTTTATATGACAGTCTTAAGGAATATCAGCTTAACTTAAATTCCCAGATTGAAGATAAAGTAAAGAGAATCAATGAAATCGGTAAAGCAATTTCCGAGTACAATGACAGAATCAGAACAGTCGAAGCAAACCACGTAGAGACTGCGATGGAATTAAGAGACCAGAGAGACCTTCTCTTAGACGAACTCGGATCGCTCGCAAGAATCACTTTTAAAGAGCACGAGGACGGCGCGGTAACGGTTAAGCTTGAAGCACAGGAATTCGTAGACAGATTTACATGTCATCAGATGGCAGTAAGAACCGATACAACAACAGGTTTTGAAACTCCTGTATGGAAAGAGTTATCAGACTTTGCAAAAGAAGAATACGTAGATGTATTCGACTTTACGGTAGATATCTCTTCGGAGTTAAATACGGATATCGGCGAACTTAAGGCAATCGTAATGTGCAGAGGTACAGAAGTTGCAGACTTCAGAGATATAACCGAGAAAAGCGCAAAGGAGTTTGCCAATACAACTCAGCTTTCACCGGTTGAGACAGCAGAAGCACAGCTTGACAGTTTAGTAAGAAGTATAACGACAACGTTAAACAATCTCTTCTCTCCTTTAAAGGAAGTAACGATTGATATAGGAACCGAGAGCAAGACGGTTTACGTATGGGATGAAGAGAACGGAACGGTCGGAGCAGCAGGCGAGAGACCTGCGGCAGAGCTTTTCTCCAGAAGAAGCAGACCGCGTTATACAGAGACCGTAGATAATTACGGTAAGACCTGGTATGTATACAACGACGAAGAAGTCGGCGAAGATCAGTATGATTTACTTGGTCAGCTTATTCCGAAGGATACGGCAACGTTTTATAATATACTTAACTTAGAGGTTAACAAAGCTCTTACGGCGGATGAGACAAGACTTGCAACTTTCCGTCAGAACGGTGAAGTAGATCACACCTTGGCAGACAGATTATCCAAGGTATTCGATACCGACACATTGGAGCTTTCACCTGAGACACCAAAGTTCTCTTACAAGAACTACTACGACAACATGGTAGGATATGTTGCAAGTAACGGTTCGGTATATATGAGTGTTACCAATACACTTACATCTTCGGTTTCTTCCATAGAGAACCAGAGAACGATGGTTATCGGAGTTTCATCCGATGAAGAATTAAGCAACATGATAAGATTCCAGAGTGCATACAACGCAGCAAGCCGTTTCATCACCACAATCGATGAGATGATTGAGCACATGATAATGCAGCTCGGCGGAAGATAGTAATAACAGTTCATTCTTAAGAGAGGAGGTAACGTGATATGCCTTCACAATTTTTCGGATTAACAATTGCGGGAAGCGGACTTTCCACATATCAGACAGCAGTTAATACAGCAGCCAACAATATCTCTAACGTAGACACCGAAGGTTACACAAGACAGAGAGCAAACATGCAGTCAATGCAGGCAATCCGTGTTGAAGCTAAGTACGGTTCGATGGGTAGCGGTGTTGAAGTTACCGAGATAGAGCAGCTCCGTAACAAGTACTACGACCTTAAGTACTGGTCCAATGAAAGCAGACTCGGAGAGCAGTCAACCAAGGCAGATTACTTATCTCAGATAGAGATTAACTTCCTTGATGATGAGAATGTAAAAGGATTTACCACTATTTTCAGTGATTATTTTAAAGCAATGGATACAATGAAGACTGATGCATATTCTCTTACAACGAGAAATGCATACATAAGCAAGGGAATGACACTTTGCGAATACTTCAACAGTATCAACGAACAGCTTTACAGATTGCAGGATGAAGTTAATAACGTTATCGCAACCAAGGTTGACGAGATTAACGGTATTGCACAGAAGATTGCAAACTTAACAAAGCAGATTAACATAATAGAACAGCAGCATTCAACCGCAGCAGAGCTTAGAGATCAGAGAAACTTACTTGTAGATCAGTTATCAAAGCTCGTGCCGGTAGATGTTACAGAGCGACCAATCGTTAACACCAATATGCCGGATGTAGAGACGGGTGCAACAGAGTACCGTGTAAGAATCGACGGACAGATGCTTGTTGATACATACGACTTCACCAAATTAATCTGTGTACCTCGTACGACAGAGAATCAGGTTAACGAATGTGACGTTGACGGATTATACGATATCTACTGGGCAATTAACCAGTATACCGATGAAGTATCGTCAAGAAAACTCGAAGTAACTTCAAGAACCATGGGCGGTTCATTGAAGGCGCTTTTCGACATAAGAGACGGTAACAATAATCAGGCATTCTCCGGAACGATTAAGGAAGTTCCGTTAAGCAAGGCAGTAAGACCTTTCCAGGTAACAATCGCAGATCCTTCGATTACGGATCCTAAGCAGATTACAATGCCTGAGCACGGAATGATTAAACTTGGCAACAAAGAATTCCGATATGATGAGTATGAGCTTAGAGAAACTGTTGATGCAACGACAGGTGAGAGCACTTATGAATATGTATTTACATTAACCAAGGATTCCGACGGAGCACCAATCGATGTATACGAGCTTATGCCGCTTACAGGTAAGGAAGCAATAATCGGTACCAAGATTGATTACATGGGAATTGCTTATTATCAGCAGCAGATTAGTGAATTCGTTCGTAACTTTGCAATCGAATACAACAACATTTCGATGCAGGGTGTAAATGAGAATGGCGAACCGACCAATGCATTCTTCGTTGCCAACGACCTTGCAAACGGCGGTGAGTACGACTATGATGCACATCAGGTAACAGAATCAACCGATGCTGACGGAAATACCGTTAAGACATATAAAGGCAGTTATTATTACACCTATCTTAATGCGAAGAACTTTACAGTTTGTGCCGAAGCTATGAAAGATTCGTCAACAATTGCAACTTCTTCACCAAAAGCATTTAATAATGGTGTCGATTCGTTCGATATAGTAGAAAAGCTCCTTAATTTAAAAGACGGAGCAAAAATCTTCAGGGGCGGAGTTGCGGGAGACTTCTTACAGTGTCTCCTTTCCGATATCTCTGTAGATACACAGAAAACCAAGATATTTACCAATAATTACGAGAACCTGCAGGAAGCGATACTTAATCAGCGAATGAGCGTATCGGCGGTAGACTCGGATGAAGAAGCTCTGGACCTTGTTAAATTCCAGAACGCATATAACCTCTCATCCAAGATGGTATCCGTATTGCAGGAGATGTATAACCAGTTAATACTTAATACCGGAGCTTAGGAGGCGATACTATGGCAATGAGAATTACCAATAGCATGATTACGATGCACAGCAAGACCAATATTAATGGTACCAAAAACCTTACAGATAAATATAACGGTCAGATGACAAGCCAGAAGAAGATTGACAAACCTTCAGACGATCCCGTAGTAGCTATTCGTTCTCTTCGCCTTAGAGATTCTCTCCACGAGGTTGAGCAGTATACCGATAAGAATATTCCGGATGCAGAGAGCTGGCTTAAGGTTACCGAGACATCACTTAATAATATGAGTAATGTATTTAAGGATATATATACGCTTTGCGTTAACGGTTCAACCGGAACACTTACGACGGATGACCGCAATATTATCTTAAGTAACTTATCCGCTTATGTAGACCAGCTTTATTCCGAAGGTAATACGGAATATGCCGGAAGAACAATCTTTACCGGATATAAGACCAATAAGACACTTACATTCCAGGAAGCTACAGAAGATGCTTATTATCGTATAACAGACAGAGTATCAATCAACAGTATCGATAAGAAGTGCTTCCAGAAGAATATCTTAACAGTACCTAATTCGGCTGCTGAGATGGTAGCAAATGTTCCGGATGTAGATGACGAAATTGATAACGTATATAATTACAGAATGAGACTTGCTTACGGTAACCTTGAGAAAACCGATGATACCGGAGCAGACATAGTTCCGAAGTTA
>JAGAAH010000106.1 GCA_017615375.1 Lachnospiraceae bacterium
ATATTAAGACCTTCAAACGACTCGGTGTCGATATGACATGTGAGCCGGTTAAGAAGAGATAAATTTCAATAAGGCAAATATTAGAGGCACAACGAATTATTATTGACAAGAAACAAGGTATTGAAGCTTAAGGAGGGAACAAAATGTCAGTAAAGTATGTATTCGTTATAGGCGGAGTAGTATCCGGTCTCGGAAAGGGAATAACTGCAGCGTCGCTTGGTAGATTGTTAAAAGCGCGCGGATGTAAGGTTACAATGCAGAAATTCGACCCTTATATCAACATTGACCCGGGTACTATGAATCCGGTGCAGCACGGTGAAGTGTTTGTTACCGATGACGGAACCGAGACAGATCTTGATCTTGGTCATTACGAGAGATTCATAGATGAGAATCTCGACAAGAATTCCAATGTTACGACCGGTAAGGTATACTGGTCGGTACTCCATAAGGAGCGTCGTGGTGATTACGGCGGACACACCGTACAGGTTATTCCGCATATCACGGATGAAATCAAAGGAAGATTCTACAGAAACTACGAAGACGAGGCAACACATATAGCAATAATTGAGGTCGGCGGAACGGTCGGAGATATTGAGTCACAGCCATTCCTGGAGGCAATAAGACAGTTCCAGCACGAAGTCGGACATGAGAATGCGATGATTATATTGGTATCACTTATACCGTATCTTCGTTGCTCACAGGAGATTAAGACCAAGCCTACGCAGGCAGCAGTTAAGACATTGCAGGGAATGGGCTTAAGTCCTGATGTAATTGTATGTCGAAGCGAAGTTGAACTTGATCAGGATACTAAGGATAAGATTTCGCTTTTCTGTAATGTACCGAGCAATTACGTTCTTAATAACCTTGACTTAAAGTATCTTTACGAAGCACCGCTCGCAATGGAAAAAGAGCATCTTGCGGATGTTACGATTGAGCGTCTTAACATAAAGTGCGGTAAGCCTGACCTTAAAGACTGGAAGGAAATGGTCAAGACTCTATATTCACTTGAAAAGACGGTGGATATAGCGCTTGTAGGTAAATATACACAGCTTCACGATGCTTATATAAGTGTTGTAGAGGCATTAAAGCACGGCGGTATTGCAGCGAAAAGAGAAGTTAACATTAAGTGGATTGATTCCGAGGCGATTACACCTGAAAATGTTAAAAAGCAGTTATCGGGCGTAAGCGGAATCATCGTTCCGGGAGGATTCGGAGATCGTGGTATCGACGGAATGATAACTTCGATTAAGTATGCAAGAGAGAATAATATTCCGTATCTTGGACTTTGTCTTGGAATGCAGCTTGCGATTGTTGAATTTGCAAGAGATGTAGTCGGACTTGAAGGCGCGAACTCAATTGAATTTGATGCGGCAACGAAGTATCCGGTTATAGCGCTTTTACCAGATCATAATGCAGGCGAAGATATAGGCGGAACTTTACGTCTCGGTTCATATCCTTGTGTATTGGAGAAGGGCTCGCTCGCACATTCTCTTTATAAATCGGAGAATATAACAGAGCGTCATCGCCATAGATACGAGGTTAATAATGATTATAGAGACATCTTAAAAGACAACGGATTAAGGCTTTGCGGATTGTCGCCTGACAACAGAATCGTCGAGATGATTGAATATCCGAAGAACGATTTCTTCGTTGCAACACAGGCACATCCTGAGTTTAAGTCCCGTCCGAATGCACCGCATCCATTATTTGCGGGATTCGTGGCAGCAGCAACAAAGCATAAGAAATAATAAAAGGGACGGTTCTTTTAACACAATTTTGTGTGAAAAGGACCGTCCCTTTTACATTTTAAATGTGAAATACTCTGCTATTTAAACTTCCTCTTGAAACTATCGTAATTTGTAGTATAATTTTTACGTTGCTTTTTAATAGGAAAATAGTATATATAGATGGAAATCAAACAGGAGAAAATTCGTAATATTGCAATTATAGCGCACGTCGATCACGGTAAAACCACTTTGGTTGACGGATTACTTAGACAGAGCGGTATATTCCGTGAGAACCAGGCCGTTGTTGAACGTGTCATGGACTCAAATGATATCGAGAGAGAGCGTGGAATTACCATACTTTCCAAGAATACCGCAGTTAATTACAAAGGAACCAAGATTAACATAATCGATACCCCGGGCCATGCCGACTTTGGTGGAGAAGTTGAGCGAGTTCTTAAGATGGTTAACGGTGTAGTTATGCTCGTTGACGCATTTGAAGGTGTTATGCCGCAGACCAAGTTCGTTCTTATGAAGGCATTGCAGCTTGACTTGCCGGTTATCGTATGTATCAATAAGACCGACCGTCCGGAAGCACGTCCGCAGGAAGTTGTGGATGAAGTACTTGAACTTCTCATGGACCTTGGTGCATCGGATGAACAGCTTGACTGCCCGTTCGTATATGCGTCCGCAAGAGACGGATATGCGAGATATAAGCTTGAAGATACGAATATGGATATGACTCCGTTATTCGAGACAATCATTAATTACATTCCGGCGCCGACAGGCGACCCTGACAAGGGAACTCAGGTACTTATAAGCACAATCGATTACAACGAATATGTAGGACGTATCGGTGTAGGTAAGGTTGATAACGGAACTATCAAGGTTAATCAGGAAGCAGTGGTTGTTAATCATCATGACCCTGATAAGAAGATAAAAGTTAAGATCAGTAAGTTATATGAGTTCGAAGGTCTTAATAAGGTTGAAGTACAGGAAGCATCGGTAGGTTCAATCGTTGCAATTTCCGGTATCTCGGATATTCATATCGGAGATACGATTTGTTCACCGGATGATCCGACACCGATTCCGTTCCAGAAGATTTCGGAGCCTACAATCGCGATGAACTTCATCGTTAACGATTCACCGCTTGCAGGTCTTGAAGGAAAGTATGTAACTTCACGTCATCTCCGCGAGAGATTATATAGAGAACTTAACACAGACGTATCATTACGCGTTGAAGATACGGAAGATACCGATACATTTAAGGTATCGGGCCGTGGAGAGCTTCACTTATCGGTACTTATCGAAAATATGCGCCGTGAGGGCTATGAATTCGCGGTAAGTAAGGCAGAAGTACTTTACCATAAGGATGAGAACGGCAAGAAGACAGAGCCTATAGAAGATTGCTACGTTGACGTTCCGGACGAATTTACAGGAGCTGTTATAGAAAAGCTCGGACAGCGAAAAGGCGAACTTCAGAGCATGGGCTCAATAGCAGGCGGTTATACGAGACTTCACTTTGTAATTCCGTCAAGAGGTCTTATCGGATACAGAGGTGATTTCTTGACCGATACCAAGGGTAATGGTATTATCAATACAAGCTTTAATGGTTATGCGCCTTATAAGGGGGATATTTCATATCGTAAGCAGGGTTCATTAATCGCATTTGAAGCAGGCGAAGCCGTAACGTATGGACTTTTCTCCGCACAGGAGAGAGGAACGCTCTTTATCGGACCGGGTGAAAAAGTTTACTCCGGTATGGTTATCGGACAGTCGGGTAAGTCTGAGGACATAGAGCTTAACGTATGTAAGAAAAAGCACTTGACCAATACACGTTCTTCAAGTGCGGATGAGGCATTAACCCTTACACCTAAGAAGGAAATGAGCTTGGAGCAGGCATTAGACTTTATCGATGCCGACGAATTACTTGAGATTACACCTGAATCACTTAGAATCAGAAAGAAGATTCTTGATCCGACATTAAGAAAGCGTGCTGAGATTAGAGCAGCACAGATGGCGCAGAACAGCTAAATCAATAATAAAGAAGGAAGGTATTTTACATGAACGAGAAATGGTCACTTGATATTCTCTATAAGGGGTATGATGATCCGAAGTTTAAGGCAGATGTTGCCAAAGCTGACGAATTAATAGAGAAAGAGCACAAATTATCAGCATCACTTGATCCTAACAAGAGAAAAGAAACGATTATCGAGATAATCAAGTTAAGAGAAGAGTTTGAAGTACTTGCGAGCGAGCTTTTCCACTATGTATCTTTGCAGTGCGAAGCAGATACAACAGATGAGAAGTCTGCAGCCCTTATGGGTCAGCTTATGAATAAGTATACCGCAATTACCAAGGACGAGGTTATGTTCAATAAGTACATCGGACAGACCGAGAACCTTGACGAGATAGTAAAGAGCGATGCGCTTTTATCCGAGTATGAATTCTACTTAAACGAAATTAAGAAGGATTATAAGCATATGCTCTCAGATGATGTTGAAGATATGTATGCAAAGATGGATATAACCGGCGGTAACGCATGGGGTAATATGTTTAGCTACCTTACTTCAACGCTTGAAGTTGATTACGAAGGTAAGACAATCAACCTTTCAAGCGTAAGAAACTTAGCATACGATCCTGATAAGAATGTTCGTAAAAAAGCATACGAGGCAGAGCTTGCGGCATATAAGAAGGTTGAATCCGCAATCGCATACTCGCTTAACAACATTAAGAAGCAGTCCAATATGATTGCGAAGGAGCGCGGATACGCATCTTCACTTGATGCAACATTAGATCACTCAAGAATGAAGAAGGAGACTCTTGATGCTTTATGGGGCGCAATCGACGAGTATCTTCCTAAGTTCGAAGAGTATATGCTTAGAAAAGCTAAGATTCTTGGCTACAAGAACGGGCTTCCTTGGTTCGAGCTTTTTGCTCCGATCGGAAAGATGGACAAGAAGTACACAGTAGAAGAAGCGCGTGATATGTTAATCAACTTATTTGGCAACTTCTCCAAGGATATGGCCGATATGATGACACGCGCATTTGATGAAGCATGGATCGATTTCTTCCCGCGTGCAGGTAAGGTCGGCGGTGCTTTCTGTGCAGGTATTCCTAGCAAGAAGCAGTCACGTGTACTTACTAACTTTACAGGTTCATTAAGTGATATCGATACATTGGCTCATGAATTGGGACATGCATATCACAACTTACATACACAGGACCAGCGTCCGTTAAATCAGAGCTATTCAATGCCTGTAGCAGAGACAGCTTCTACATTTAACGAGAACGTATTCATGAACTTCGCAACCGATAACGCAGAAGGCGAAGAGAAGCTTGCGCTCCTTGAGACACAGCTTTCCGATATTACTCAGACAATCTGCGATATCTACTCACGTTTCAAGTTCGAAAGCGCAGTATTCGAAGAGTGTAAGGATGCATTCCTCTTCCCTGAGACTTTAAAGAATCTTATGTTAAAAGCTCAGAAGGAAGGTTACGGAAAGGGGCTTGATCCTGAGTACTTACATCCATATATGTGGGCATGCAAGAGCCACTACTATTCATCGGGACTTAGCTTCTATAATTTCCCATATGCATTCGGAGCACTTTTCTCAAAGGGCTTATATGCAATGTATAAGAAGGAAGGAGCTTCATTTGTTCCTAAGTATCAGAAGATGCTTCTTGCAACAACCGTTAATTCTGTAGAAGATACAGCTAAGACAATGGGCATCGACTTAACAAAGAAGGACTTCTGGAGAGGTTCGTTAGATCTTGTTAAGGCACAGATTGATGAATTCCTTGAACTTACAAAAGATATGTAATAAATGTAAAGAACCTTGCTTGCAAGGTTCTTTTTTGTTATCATTATATACGTAGTATTGTGCAATTTTAGTATATATAAGGAGGCGCAAATATGTCTATATTTAAGGGATCGGGTGTTGCAATCGTAACCCCTATGAATGCAGATGGTTCGGTTAATTATGAGAAACTTACGGAACTTGTAAATTATCAGATAGAGCATAAGACGGATGCGATAATAATTTGCGGAACGACGGGAGAATCGGCAACATTATCGGAAGAAGAGCATAAAAAGTGTGTCGAGACCGCGGTTAAGGCAGTAGCGGGAAGAGTTCCGGTTATTGCTGGTTCCGGTTCCAATAATGCGGCTCATGCAGTAGAACTTTCAAAGAATGCCGAGGCAGCAGGCGCTGACGCACTCCTTGTTGTTACACCATATTATAACAAGGCGACTCAGAAGGGATTATACGAGTATTATAAGCTTATTGCGGAAAATACAAAGCTCCCAATCATTATGTATAACGTTCCTTCAAGAACAGGCACTAACATTAAGCCTGCAACCGCTATGAAGATAGCAAAAGAGATTAAGAATGTTGTCGGTATCAAGGAAGCATGCGGTAATCTTTCACAGATTGCAGAGCTTGCGTCACTTAATGACGGTTCCTTGGATATAATCTCGGGTAATGATGATCAGACTGTTCCGATTCTTTCAATCGGTGGAGTCGGTGTAATATCCGTACTTGCGAATGTTGCACCTGAGAACACTCACGATATTGTTATGGAATACTTAAACGGCAATATTGAAAAAGCGCGTAAATTACAGCTTGAAGCAATTGAACTTATTAATGCACTTTTTGTAGAGGTTAATCCAATGCCGGTTAAGAAAGCAATGAATCTTATGGGCATGAACGTAGGACCGCTTCGTCTTCCTATGTGTGAGATGGAAGAGAATAACGTTAAGGTTCTTGAAAAAGCACTTAGAAACTATGGTTTAATTAAGTAATAGAATAAAGAGGTATATTTATGACAAGAGTTATTTTACAGGGTTCAAGCGGAAGAATGGGTAAAGTCGTTATTGAGCTTTCACAGAGCACACAGGATTTTGAGATTGTTGCGGGAGTTGACAAGTTCCCGAATGAGCAGGCTTTTCCGGTATATACATCCATTAAAGAGGTTAAGGAAGAAGCTGATGTTGTAATTGATTTTTCCAATGCCGAAGCGGTTGACGAGCTTCTTGATTATTGTGTAGATAAGAAGCTTCCGGTTGTTCTTTGTACAACCGGTCTTTCCGATGACCAGCTTGACAGAGTTGTAATGGAATCCAAGAATATACCGATTCTTCGTTCCGCCAATATGTCAATTGGAATCAATCTTTTAATTAGTCTTGTAAAAGAAGCTGCACATGTTCTTAAGGGCAAGGGCTTCGATATCGAGATTGTCGAGAAGCATCACAGAAATAAGCTTGATGCTCCGTCGGGTACGGCTATTGCTTTAGCCGAAGCTGCAGAAGACGGAATTGAAGAAAGCATGAATTTTGTATATGACAGAAGCAGA
>JAGAAH010000107.1 GCA_017615375.1 Lachnospiraceae bacterium
GGAGCTTGGCGTTACTTATCTTACAATTGTAATGGTTGGCTCATTCGGTATATTCGGACAGTTTATCTTTGAGCGCCTCTTGCAGTCTACGGGAAGAACTTTTCTTACGATGATATCGCAGACAACAGGCGCAATTATCAATATTATATTAGACCCGATTCTTATCTTCGGTTACTTCGGATTCCCGAAGCTTGGAATTGCAGGTGCGGCTATTGCAACGATAATCGGTCAGATTGCGGCAGGCATTATAGCCTATATATTTAATATTACAAGAAACCCGGAGATACACCTTGAATTCAAGGGATTTAAGCCTAATGGAAGAATAATTGCAGAGATATATGAAATCGGTATTCCGTCGATTATCATGCAGTCTATAGGCTCCGTTATGACTGCGGGAATGAACAGAATCCTTATGGGTATTAATTCTACGGGAACTGCGGTATTCGGTGTGTACTTTAAGCTCCAGAGCTTTTTCTTCATGCCGGTATTCGGACTTAATAACGGTATAATTCCAATCATTGCATATAATTACGGTGCGCAGAAAAGAAAGCGTATGCTTAATACTTTGAAATACGGATATATTATAGCATTTATTCTTACTGCGGTAGGATTTATCGGATTCATGACGATTCCGGATAAGCTTTTACTTCTCTTTGATGCATCACCACAGATGCTTGAAATCGGAGTTCCGGCGCTTAGAACGATTGCGTTCCATTACTTGATTGCATGGTACTGTATCATTACGGGTTCGCTCTTCCAGGCTCTCGGAAAAGCAATGTTCAGTTTATACGTATCAGTTGCACGACAGCTTTTGGTACTTCTTCCTGCGGCGTACATCTTAGCAAAGATTGGTGGATTATCGCTTATATGGTGGTCATTCCCGATTGCGGAGATTATGTCCTGTATCATATCAACAACCTGCCTCGTGATTGTATATAAAAAGATAATAAAGAGAATTCCGGCGTAATTTTACGCCGGTTTTTTTATTGCTTAAAAAGTGACAAAATTAAGCCGATAAAATAATCGGATAAATTTTTTAAAATAATTTGGAAAAAATCCCGACTTGAATCGTTTAGTAAATAGAGGGTCAGAAAAGGAGGCATCGATGAAAGGCAATAAGATGGAATATTTCCATGCGGTATATGAGCGACAGGCCGACCGCATATATAAGATTGCAATGCTCTATCTTAACAATGAAGCCGATGCGGAAGACGCACTGCAGAGCATCTTCTTAAAGCAAATTGAAAAAGATTATCGTTTCGATGATCCGGAGCAGGAAAAAGCGTGGTACATCACCGTTACCAAGAACTACTGCAAGGACGTGTTAAAAAGCTCCTGGCAGAAGAGAACTTCAATGGATGACATTGATGAACCGGCAGCCGATTCCAAGGATACGGATCTGGTAAATGATATGGAGCAGGCACTTTATCGCCTTCCTGTTGTCGATAGAGAGATTCTCTACCTTTACTATTACGAAGGCTATCGCATAAATGAAATCGCAAAGATTCTTAAATATCGCGAAAGCACGATAGGCTCTAAGCTTTCAGCAGCCAGAGATAAGCTAAAGAGTTATTTTAAGGAGGATCGGGATGAACGATAACGACATTAAAAAAGCCTTCGAAGAAATCAAACTTTCCGAGGAGAAGAAGGCTTTAATCTGGAAAGAAATAGAGGAAGCCGAGGAATCTTCAAAAAGAGCACACGGAAAGAGTTTTAAGTTGCTTATTGCTGCTATGATTGCGGTATGCGTTATCGCAAGTACCGTAGTTACCGATATGGTAACGGGCGGAATGGTTAGCAAGGCAGCAGGTAACGCATTGGTTGCAGTTAAAGAGTTCCTCGGCATAAGTCAGGGCAAGCAAGATGTAGTAAGCCGTATTAAGGCAGAAGCATCATTGGGAAATGAAGTATATGCTCCTGATATTATGTATATAGACGATGAGAGAGTCTTATTTGGAACGAGGAGAGGACTCATTCTCTTTAACTATATTGAAGAGGAATTACTTGCAACTATTGATCTGCAGGCTATCGATTGCTTTTACTTTAATACGGATAATAAAACCACACACGTATTATGGGACGAGGGAAGAATCGTCATATATAATGTGGAAAACGGAGAGCCTATAGGCAGTTATCACGTATTTGAAGAAGGCGACGATAAAACTTGGTCAGAGGTTCTTGAGGGAGAGGAAAAAGAATCCCTTAAGGATTTCGAAGTAAAATGGCAGAATATGTGGGATGCACATATCGGTACTTTCGCGTACTTTTCAGATAAGGCGGTATATGGCGGCGCAGTCAATAAAGATGGCGAGCAGGACCTTATGTACAGCGAATTAAGTATCGAATGGACCGACGTTGACGGTAATGATTGTATCAGTTATCTCTATGTGGATGAAGCAACCGGTAATTATAAGATATTTACTTATTATCCGGAAAGTGAAGGATTCGCAGAGACAGCGATTATCTTACCTGAAGTCGGAACCGAGGAAGATGAAATAATACTACCAGAGTTCATCTACACCGGTGATGATGCGGCAATAGCTGCAATATGTGATTATATGGGTGTAAAAGTTTCCAACATGTATTATGATGCGGACGAACATGCCATAAGAATTCCGGCATATGTCATTTACGGAGAAATCGAAAGAGACGGCAAATTGTATGTATTCGGTAATTTCGTTGAGATGTTTTACGTATTAAACGGAAACATCCTGGAATGTGTAAGCGGAGGAAACTATCAGGCACGATTTACTCTCACGGAGGTATCCAATGGATATGAGGTTATCGCTGCAGATTTCGCTGAAGAGGCCGGCGATTATGAAGAGTCACTCAAGCGCTTAACCGAAGGATTTGACGGTATGTACGATGCATTTTTTGATACTGCAAGCGGTAGAGAAGATGCTGCAAGAATGGAATTCTTAAAGATGTATGTAGCCTTGACCAATGCGGATATCCGTTATTACAAAGATTTCGGATGGGACCCGGTAGAGATTAAATAGATATCGGGTGATGGCATGAGCTATGAAAAGTAGAAAAAAAGAGCACATCGTAAGATGTGCTCTTTTGCATACCTTTTTAAATTGTTAATACACTTTAAACTAAAAGGCTAATATGTTATGATAATTGTATATTGAAGTAAGCTTGGACGGGGCTTAAAATTACGATAGGAGAAGGATTATGAAAGTAGTTATCTTGGCGGGTGGCCGCGGAACGAGAATTCTTGAAGAATCACAGACCAAACCGAAGCCGATGATTGAAATCGGCGAGATGCCTATTCTTTGGCATATCATGAAGGGGTATTCATATTACGGATATAATGATTTTATAATTTGCGCGGGATATAAGCAGAGCGTAATTAAAGAGTGGTTCTATAACTACTTTGTTAACAATAATGATATTACATTTGATTACAGCAAAGGCGATATGGCAATGACCGTACACGATAAGCATGTAGAGCCTTGGAGAGTAACCGTTGTCGATACCGGTCTTAACACTTTAACCGGCGGACGTATCAAGAGAATTCAGAAATACGTTAACAATGAGACTTTCCTTATGACATACGGCGACGCCGTGTGCGATGTAGATATAAGCAAGATAGTTGAATTCCATAAGGAACATGGTAAGATAGCGACACTTACGGCAGTATTGCAGGATCAGTCCAAGGGCGTTCTTAATATCGGCGGAGATTATGCGGTTAAGTCCTTCCGTGAGAAGAGGATTGTTGATGCGGCACCGATTAATGCGGGATTCATGGTTCTTGAACCCAAGATATTTGATTATCTTAAAGATGATAATACCATATTTGAGCAGGAGCCTTTAAGTCGTCTTGCCGAAGAGGGAGAGCTTATGAGCTATATGCACAGAGGTTTCTGGCAGTGCATGGATACGGCCCGTGAGCACGAGATGCTCGAAGAATTGTATGATATGGGTAATGCACCTTGGATTAAGTGGTAGATTGGAGATTGCGTATGTCACGTTGGAATTCCGAGAGCGAGGCAAGAGAGGCGATAAAAGCTCTGGTTGCCGAGTATTACGAAGATTATAAGAGACCCGTCGATGATAAGTCGGGGTTTAAACCGGGCGACAGAATCAACTATTCGTCGCGTGTATACGATGAGAAAGAAATGCAGGCATTAACTGATGCGATGCTTGATTTCTGGCTTACAACCGGAAGATTTGCGGAAGAGTTTGAAAGAGAATTTGCAAAGTGGATAGGCGTTAAGTTCGCACACCTTGTTAACTCCGGTTCATCGGCCAATTTACTTGCTTTCATGGTATTAACGGCACCGACGCTCGGAGACAGAAGAATCAAAAGAGGCGATGAAGTTATAACAGTTGCGGCAGGATTTCCTACGACGATAGCGCCGATATTGCAGTACGGCGCGGTTCCTGTATTTGTAGACATAACGGTTCCGCAGTATAACATAGATGCATCCAAGCTTGAAGAAGCATTAAGCGATAAGACCAAGGCAGTCATGATTGCGCATACACTTGGTAATCCGTTCGATTTGGCGGCGGTTAAGAGCTTTTGTACGAAGCATAACTTGTGGCTTGTCGAAGATAACTGCGATGCTCTGGGATCTACATACGAGATAGACGGTAAGGTTAAATATACGGGAACGTGGGGAGACATCGGCACATCAAGCTTCTATCCTCCGCACCATATGACAATGGGCGAAGGCGGCTGCGTATATACCGATAATCCTGAATTAAATAAGCTCATACTTTCATATAGAGACTGGGGACGCGATTGCATATGCCCTTCGGGACACGATAATTTCTGCGGTCACAGATATGACGGACAGTACGGCGAACTTCCTAAGGGTTATGACCATAAGTATGTATACAGTAATTTCGGATACAACCTCAAAGTTACGGATATGCAGGCAGCTGTAGGCGTTGAACAGCTTAAGAAATTCCCGGGATTTATCGAGAGAAGAAAGCATAACTTCGCAAGGCTTAAAAGCGCACTTATGGGTAGCGAAGCAAGCGATAAGCTCATCTTACCGGAACCGGCGACAAATTCCGACCCGAGCTGGTTCGGATTCTTGATTTCCGTTAAGGAAGATGCCGGCGTTACGCGAAACGAAGTTACGCGATATGTGGAAGAGCATAATATACAGACAAGATTATTGTTCTCGGGAAATATAACGAAGCACCCTTGCTTTGATGATATTAGGGGTACCGATAAGTATAGAATTGCAGGGGAACTTAAGAATACCGATTATGTAATGAATAATTCGTTCTGGGTTGGTGTGTATCCGGGAATGACGGATGCAATGATTGATTATATGGCACAGATTATTATAGAGGCGGTTTTAAGATAGGAGTTAATGATGGATCTTAGCTTTTATAAGGGTAAAAAAGTTCTTATTACGGGTCATACGGGATTTAAAGGCAGTTGGATGGCGGAAGTTTTGCTTAATGCAGGCGCGGATGTTACGGGATATGCGCTTAATCCGCCGACGGAACCTTCCCTTTATGAAATTATCGGATTAAAGAATAAGATGAATTCCGTTATAGGTGACATACGAGACAGAGATAAGCTTATATCGGTTATGACACAGACTAAGCCTGAAATCGTTATTCATATGGCGGCACAGCCTATAGTGCGCGATTCCTATAAGGAGCCGGCTTACACGTACGAGGTTAACGTTATGGGTACGGTTAATCTTCTTGAGGCAGTGCGTAAGACACCGTCTGTTAAGTCACTCGTTAACGTAACAACCGATAAGGTTTATCTTAACAGAGAGTGGGACAGAGGATACGTGGAAACCGACGAACTTAACGGATTCGACCCTTATTCGAATTCGAAGTCATGCTCGGAGCTTGTAACATCAAGCTATGTCAATTCATTTTTTACTGACAAAGAATATGAGAAGAATTACGGGATAAAAGCTCCTGCCGTAAGTACGATGCGTGCGGGCAATGTGCTCGGCGGAGGAGATTTCGCAAATGACAGAATCATTCCTGATTGCGTAAGAGCAACGAAGGACGGTAAAGTGATAGAAATCAGAAATCCGTATTCGGTGCGTCCGTTCCAGCACGTACTCGACCCGGTTATGGCGTACCTTATGGTTGCGGCAAAGCAATATGAAGACAGAAGTTATATGGGAAGTTACAATGTAGGCCCGGATGATAACGATGCA
>JAGAAH010000108.1 GCA_017615375.1 Lachnospiraceae bacterium
GCTTGCCAATGATATTGATTCTAAGATAGTCGGAACGTTAAGTCGCTCCGAGCTTGTTGCAGAAGCGGAAGAGATGGGAAAGTCTGTTGTGGAAGCTTTTCCGGATAGCGAGATGGCTTGTGAATACAGGAAATTGGCTGATAGTATCATGGAGGTTATGACTGCTTAAGAGAATTGGAGATAATGATAATCTTGATAAGACTCTTGATAAGGCGAGCGTAGCAATTAAGGACGCTGACTTTGATGCGCTTTTTCCGGGAGGGCTTGAATATTCTGCACCGGTACGCGGTGTCTGGAATATAGTTCATGTCGGTATGCTTATGCCGGAAGCGCATGAGGTATTCGTGTGCGGTGCAAGCTGCCTTAGAGGTGTCGTTCTTACAGCTGCGGAGATGAATGCAATCGACAGATTCTCGACTGTGTGCATACGTGAGGAAAACCTCTTTGACGGTTCGCTTGAAGACTTAATTGTTGACGGGGTATCGGATGTGCTTGCGAAGCTTAATCCGAAGCCGAAGGTTATTCAGGTATATACGAACTGCATTCATCATTTTGCGGGAATTGATTTTGATAATGTGTACGATAGACTGGAAGAGCGTAATCCCGATACGATGTTTATGCGCTGTTATATGAATCCTATTATGCGTAAGTCGGGACTTGCGCCGGATCCTCTTATGCGCAAGCAGTTATATTCATTACTTAAGAAAGACGTTAAGGATGAGAAATTAATTGCGTTAATCGGTAATGATTATAGGCTTGATGAGAATTCGGAGTTAAGAGAACTTATTGGCAAGTCGGATTACAGATTGATAGAGATACATGATACAAAGACGGTTTTGGAATATCAGGAGATGGCCAAGGCATCACACTATATAACGACATACCTTCCTGCAGTTCCTGCAGGTAAGTCGATAGAGGCGCGTATTGGCGGTACGCATCATCATCTTCCGATATCTTATGATTATGATGAGATTAAGGCGGAATTAAAGGAAATAGAGAAGATAATATTTAGTGATGAAGTTGATCATCTTGATTACGAGGCGAAAAGGCATGAGTGTGAAGAGCTTTTATTAAAAGCGCGTGAAGCGGTGGGAGATATGCCGATAGCGATTGATTATACAGTGGCGCCGCGCCCTCTATCCATTGCAAAGCTTCTTCTCGACAGAGGATTTAAGGTAGAGCGCGTGTATGCGGATTCTTTCACAAAGGAAGAGGAAGGAGCCTTTCGTTATCTTAAGGAGAAATATCCTAATCTTGAAATTATTGCGGTCAGCAGATATGAGATGAGATATGTTAAGGAAGAAAATGCCGACGGATTCCTTGCACTTGGTCAGAAGGCGGCGTTTTTCTGTAATACAAGGCATTTTGTAAATGAAGTACTGGGAAGCGGTCACTACGGATACGAAGCAATTCGTGCGCTGGCACAGGATATGATTACGGCAATTAATACATTAAGCGATATGCAGAATATCGTAACGGTTAAAGGATGGGGGTGCGAGGAAGAAGTATGCGGCAGACAGCAAGTATAATATCAACTTATTCGGCAGATACATTCGGCGTGTGTTCCATGCTCTATGAGCTTGGCGGTATGGTTGTTATGCACGACGCAAGCGGCTGCAACTCGACTTATACTACGCACGACGAGCCGAGATGGCAAACGATGGACAGTATGGTCTATGTGTCTGCTATAACCGAAATGGAAGCCATTATGGGCGATGAGGAGAAGTTTATCGGGGATGTCGTTGCGGCAGCGGCCGATATGAATCCTAAGTTTATCGCTATATGCGGAACTCCGATTCCGACAATGATAGGATTTGATTTTGAGGCGGTAGCTCGCGTTATCGAGGCAAGGACAGGAATAATGACCTTCGGATTTGCGACAACCGGTATGAAGACTTATACGGAAGGCGCGGGAGAAGCACTTTATGGAATTGTAAAAAGACTGGTGAAAGCACCTGTGAATAAGGTGAAGGGTCGCAAGGTGGCGGTTCTGGGTGTGACTCCGCTTGATTTCTCGATTAACGGTGAAGATAAGTCGATTGAGCGATTTATTAAGGATTCCGGATACGAGTTTATGGGCAATTACTGCATGGGAGTCAGCTTATCGGATCTTGAAGGATTATCTGAAGCTGATGTGACACTTGTTACTTCGGCAGCAGGATACAAGACAGCTGCGTATCTTGAATCGGAATTTGCCATTCCGTACGTTATTGGTGTTCCGGTTGAGGGTAAAGCGGCAGAGATTGTAAAAGGGCAATTGGACGCCAAATTAAATGTGAGAGAAAGCGGTACCGTGTCGGGAAAAAGTCATAACGGGAAAACGGCAGCAGTTATCGGAGAGCCTGTTATTACGGTATCTATTGCAAGAAATCTATTTCTTGAGAAAGGCTACAAGGTTAAAGCGGTGGTCGCGGTAGATGCGGATTCCGAGCTTTTATCCAAGCTTTCATTCGGAGGAATCGAGATAGTACATCATCTATACGAAGAAGATATAGAGGCGGATATAAAGGATGCCGACGTTGTAATCGCAGATCCGATGTATAAGCCGATAGCGCCTCTTAAGTGCACATTTGTTGATATGCCTACGGAGAGCTTCTCCGGAAGGATTTATAGGAATGATATCATTGACGTAGTAAGCGATTTTTCGCCGATACGTTCTAAGATATAAAGATTTTAAGTAACAAGAGAGGGAAAACAAATGAAGTTAAGAAAATTCTTAAGCTTGATGCTCATCGTATGCCTTGTATTTACAATGGTAGGATGTTCAAAGGGCGAAACAACGAGTAACAATGACAACACAGGCAATGTTGCCGACAACACTGGTGATGAGGATAACGGCAAGACTACACACGTTATCGTAGACCATCTTGGTAACGAAGTTGAGGTTCCGAACGAGATTAATCGTATCGTTGTATGCGGACTCTGGCCGCTTCCTTCAGTTCTTTGCGTATTCTTTGATTCTGCGGAGAAGATTGTGGGAATTCCGGACAGCTGTATGTCGGCAGCTAAGAATAGTATATTGTCCGAGCTTTATCCGGAGATACTTAATGCTAAGACCGAGTAC
>JAGAAH010000109.1 GCA_017615375.1 Lachnospiraceae bacterium
CACTCGAGTTTCTTATCGGTAAGCTTCTTAAGAATTATCTTATCAACTTGGGAATAGAGGATATGGTATCCGAAGGACTTGACGCGATGGGAGAAAGTCTTGAAGATATCTGTGCAGAAGAAAAGGATCCGGGACTTGGTAACGGCGGTCTCGGTCGACTTGCTGCTTGTTTCATGGATTCAATGGCAAGTCTCGGCATGCACGGATATGGTAACGGAATAAGATATCGTTTCGGACTTTTTAAGCAGACGATTAAGGATGGTTGCCAGGTAGAAGTTGCCGATGACTGGATGGAAAAGGGTTATCCTTGGGAGACAAGAAAGATAGAGGATGCGGTAGTCGTTAAATTCGGCGGTCGTGTTGTAAGACATGAAGAAAACGGTGAGTTCTGGTTTTCCTGGGATGATGCGGATAAGATATTGGCAGTGCCTTATGATGTGCCGATTGTAGGCTATGGCGGAAAGAATTCTACGATTATAAGACTTTGGGCAGCAGAGCCTTTGGAAGAAGACTTCGATATGGACGCTTTTAACCACGGTGATTACGCCAAGGCAATGAAGTTCCAGTCTGATATAGAAGCTATATCAACCCTTCTTTATCCTGACGATACGGACGGCTCCGGAAAAGTCTTAAGACTTAAGCAGGAGTATATGTTTGTTGCGGCAGGTCTTAGAAATATAGTTGATTCATATAAGAAGCGCTATGGTAACGATAAATGGATGGAATTCGGAGACCATATATCGATTCATACGAACGATACCCATCCTGCGCTTTGTGCACCGGAGCTTCTTAGAATCCTCATAGATGAAGAAAAGCTCGACTGGGATACAGCATGGCATGCGGTTAATACTTCGATTTCGTATACGAATCATACGGTGTTGCCGGAAGCTATGGAGACCTGGCCGATATCGCTTATAGAATCGCTAATTCCTCGTGTATATAACTTTATTGAGGAGATTAACAGAAGATATAGAGAAGACTTTCCGCGCGATAAGGAGAATGCACAGCAGCTTATAGCCAACACTGCAATTCTGTGGGATGGCAAAGTAAGAATGGCTAACCTTTCAATTATCGCAGGACATTCGGTTAACGGTGTTGCAAAGCTTCATACGGAGATTCTAAAACGTGATACCATCAAGGATTTCTACGCAGTATCGCCTGAGAAGTTTAACAATAAGACTAACGGTATATCGCATAGAAGATTCTTGCTTGAATCAAATCCTAAGCTTGCGGAACTAATAAATGATGCAATCGGAAACGGATGGATAACCGAACCTTCGAAGCTTTCGGAACTTGAAAGAATGGAAACCGACGATATATTCCTGGCAGACCTTGAAAGAGTTAAGAAAGCCAACAAGGAAAGACTTGCGAAATATATTAAAGATACATCGGGAGTAATCGTTGACCCGTCATCGATATTCGATATACAGGTAAAACGATTCCATGCATATAAGAGACAGCTCCTTAATGTATTTAAGGTCATATATTATTACAACATGCTTAAAACGGATCCTCATTTCGATATGGTCCCGGCAACTTATATCTTTGCCGGAAAGGCAGCACAGGGATACGCTTTTGCCAAGGATGTAATAAGATTTGTTAATTCGGTTGCGGATGTGGTTAATAAAGACCCTGCAACAAGGGACAGAATTAAAGTCGCTTTCGTTGAGAATTTTGCCGTATCAAATGCGCAGATAATCTATCCGGCAGCAGAGATAAGCGAGCAGATATCAACGGCAGGTCTTGAGGCATCAGGTACCGGTAACATGAAATTTATGATGAACGGTGCAATCACGTTGGGTACGCTTGATGGCGCCAACGTAGAAATCGCGGAACTTGTAGGCGATGATAACATCAAAATCTTCGGTAAGAAGGCAGAAGAGATAGAAGCTTTAAGAGCATCGGGAAGTTACGACCTTATTAAAGAGATAAGATCGGATGAGCGAATCGTTAAGATAATCGATGAGCTTAGGGACGGAACTTTTGCCGCATTATCGGGTGGATTTGACAGCATATACAACGAGCTTATTCATAAGAACGACGAGTTCTTCGTAATAGCGGACTTTTTGTCATATATTAAAGCATACGAAGAACTTACGACAGACTATAAGAACAGCAATAAATGGAATAAGGTTTCGCTTCATAACATTGCGAAATCGGGATACTTCTCTTCAGACCGTACGATAAGAGAGTACGCGGATGAAATCTGGAAAATGTAATTTGGGATAATTAAGACAGACAGACGGTAAAATAAGCAGGAGGACTTGGATTATGGGTAGACATAAGAAATGTATAGCAATGCTTCTCGCTGGCGGACAGGGAAGCAGACTTGGCGCTTTGACCAAGGATATAGCGAAGCCTGCCGTTTCTTTCGGTGGAAAATACAGGATAATTGATTTTTCATTATCCAATTGTTCCAACTCGGGTATCGATACGGTTGGTGTGCTTACGCAGTACCGTCCGTTTGAACTTAATTCATATGTCGGAGACGGTGAAGCGTGGGACTTCTCGTCTGTTGACGGAGGCGTATATATTCTTCCGCCTTATGAAACACAGACAGGCGGAAAATGGTATAAGGGTACCGCGGATGCAATATATCGAAATCTTGATTTCCTTCGTAAGTTTAATGCGGACTATGTGCTTATACTTTCGGGAGATCATCTCTATCGAATGAATTATAACGATATGCTTAAAAATCATATCAAGAAGGGCGCCGTTGCAACTATCTCGGTTATGGAAGTTCCGTGGGAAGAGGCATCGAGATTCGGTATTCTTTCAACCGACGAAGAAGGAAGAGTAACGAAGTTTGCCGAGAAGCCTAAAAAACCTGAATCAAATCTTGCATCAATGGGTATCTATATTTTTAATACCGAGGTCCTTATCAATAAGTTAATCGAGGATGCTGATGATGAAGATTCAAGCCATGATTTTGGTAAGAATATTATTCCTAAGCTTCTTAAGGAGAATGAGCCTGTTAATGCGTATCGTTTCGAAGGATTCTGGAAGGATGTCGGAACAATCGAAAGCTACTACGAGACCAATATGCAGTTATTAAAAGAGAAACCGGAATTTTCCATGATAGACGAAAAGTTCCCTATTATGAGTAATTCCAATATCTATCCGGTTCAGTACATAGGTACGACGGCAACTTTGGAGAACTGCATCATCAATAACGGGTGTAAAATCTACGGGCGCATCAAGAATTCCATTATCGGTAACGGATGTGTCATTAAAGAAGGCGCATACATAGAGGATTCGCTTATTTTGCCTGATACCGTAATTGAGGAAGACGTTAAGGTAGTTCGTTCAATTGTCGGCGAACATACCGTAGTAAGGCAAGGTGCAAGAATAGGTCTTCGTGAAGGAGAGATAACAGTAATCGGTAACAACGAGACTATCAAGAAGGGAGCTGTTAAGCCATGAAAGAAGTTATAGGATTAATCACCGCAAATTACGGAACTCGCGATATGCAGAGACTTAGTGATGAGAGAAGTATAGCTTCCATGCCATTTGGCGGAAGATACAGACTCATTGATTTCTCGTTATCCAATATGATTAACTCGGGAATAACGGCTGTAGGTCTTATTACCCCGTATAAGTTTAGATCGTTATTAGACCACATCGGAACGGGCAGCGCATGGATGCTTGACAGAAAGAAGGGCGGATTATATATTCTGCCCGGAACCACATACGGAATGAGTGATAAAAGCGACAGATTCTTACTTTGCGATATGTGTCAGAACGACGTATATTTTCATAGAACCAATGCGGAGTACGTGCTTGTAACATCGGCCAATATAGTTTGCAACATGGATTACACGCCGTTAATCGAGGCGCATACCGAGAGTGGTGCCGATATTACAATGGTTACGAAGATTGCGGAAAGAAGCAATAAGTACATTAAGAAAGTAAATGTGGAAGACGGTAAGGTTGTCGGCGTTAAGGCAGGAGTAGAGCGCGGAGAGCTTGCATTCCTTGATTCGTTCATTATAAGAAGAGAGCTTTTAATCCAGTTTATGGAATGGTATTCGGTTAAAGAATACATGGATATCTTTGATATCTTAAGAAAAGACTATAAACGTATGGATATCAGAACCTGGAATTATGACGGATACGTAAGAGAGATTTTCTCCGTTAAGGATTATTACAATACCAATATGGAACTTCTTGATATGGACATCAACGGAACGCTCTTTAACGAACAGATGCCGATAAGAACCAAGGTTCAGGACTGTGTACCTGCACATGTATATCCACAGGCAAAGGTTAAGAATTCCCTTATATCGTCAGGATGTCTTATCCGCGGAGAGGTAGAGAATTCGATTCTTTTCCGTGGCGTTACCGTAGAAGAAGGTGCTATAATAAGGGACAGTATTATTATGCAGTCGTCCGTAATTAAGAGTGGCGCAATCGTAAAGAATGCTGTTATAGATAGAAATAATCTTATCGGAAGCGATATGGTAATTAAGGGCTCCGAAGAAGATATCTATGTAATGCTTAAGGAACAAAGGAAAGCTAAGAAGATGGGTTAGAATCACACCCAATTTAAGAGGGAATGGATTATGGCAGTTAAGAAAGAAAAGATAGGTGTATTGTTTGCTTCGTTTGAGGCCGTACCGTTTCTTAAAACGGGAGGCTTAGGTGATGTTGCGGGCTCTTTGCCAAAAGCTCTTAAGCACCAGGGATACGATGTGAGAGTCGTACTTCCGAAGGTTTCCGTAATCCCGGATAAGTACAAAGAGAAAATGAATCACATTAAGGACTTCTATTTTCCGTTATCCTGGAGAAGCGTATATTGCGGAATCGAAGAATACACCTTAAAGGGAATTACATACTATTTCATTGATAATGAATATTACTTTAAAAGAGACGGAATCTACGGATATTTCGATGATGGCGAGAGAATGGCTTATTTTTCCAAGGCTATCTGTGAGATAATCCCTTATATTCCTGATTTCGATTGCAGGATTTTGCATTGCCAGGATTGGCATACCGCTCTTGCACCTGTTTTCTTGCGCGAGTGCTACAGAGGCCAGGCAATATATGAGCGCATTAAAAGCATCTACACGGTACATAACTTAAAGTTCCAGGGTCAGATGTCTGATTATGTCCTCGGCGATGTTCTGGGCTTGAATGAGGTTCCTGCGGCAAACTCCCAGCTTCATATCAATCGTGATACGATTAACTTTATGAAGGGAGCGCTTTTATACAGCGATATTATCTCAACCGTAAGTCCGACTTATGCGCAGGAGATTCAGAATCCTTTCTACGGAGAGCATTTGGAGCGTATATTCCAGAGACGTTGGGCGACACTTTGGGGAATCCTTAACGGAATCGATACCGATTTCTTTAATCCTGAGAAGGATAAGGCTATAGAAGAGAATTTTAGCAAAGACGACCTTACCGGTAAGAAAGAATGTAAAAAAGCTCTGCAGAATGAGTTCTGTCTCGAAGAGAATGAAGACATTCCGGTTGTAATTATGGTCGGAAGACTTACTCAGCAAAAGGGATTGGACTTACTTGCGTGTGTGCTTGATGAGATGCTCCTTAAGCCTATGCAGCTTATAATTTTGGGTACAGGCGATCAGGAATACGAGTGGATGCTTAAGAATGCGGAGTATCGCCATCCTGATAAGATGCGAGTATGCCTTAATTTCGATGAGAAGTTAAGCCACAGAATGTATGCGGGTGCAGATATTCTTCTGATGCCGTCGTTATTCGAGCCATGCGGACTTACTCAAATGATAGCGATGCGTTACGGTACGCTTCCTGTAGTTCGTCAGACCGGCGGATTAAGAGACAGTGTAAGCTGTTATAACGAGTATACCGGCGAAGGCACGGGCTTCGGCTTTAATAACTATAATGCTCATGAGCTATTATACACAATGCAGCATGCAATAGACCTATACAGAGACAATAAGGATGTATGGTACAGTCTCGTGGAGCAGGCCATGAATCAGGATTTCTCATGGAACAATGCGGCAAAGACCTACGACGAGATGTACAAAGAGGTATTGAAATGATAATATATCACGACTCACGTGATGGCCAATACAGGATGCCGTATGGTGCGGTTACCGTAGATACGCCTGTCACGATAAGGCTTAGAGTCGAGGAGGTGACACCTTCCGCAGTTTACTTAAGAACGTGGGTGGACGGTGAAGGCGAACGACTCATAGCCATGAGGGTAAGCGAAGCCGCTTCTTATATGTATGAGGCAGTGCTTACACCTTCGAGTCCTTGTATACTGTGGTACTCCTTTAGAATAGCAATTAACGATAACGAGACATATTATTACGGTACTGATAAGAATGCAACCGGCGGCGCGGGATTAATATACGATTCCGAGCCGCCTTCGTTCCAGATTACGGTATATAAGGAAAGAAAAGTTCCGGACTGGTACAAAAACGGAATAATATATCAGATTTTCCCTGACAGATTCAAAAGAGGCGACGATTATCTTGATAATGCGGCTCTTGATTTGTCGACCCATAAAAACGGCCCGAAAAGGGTTTTGCTTGAGTCGTGGGATGAACCGGTTGATTATAAGAAAGACGAAAAAGGCCGAATAGTCGAATGGGATTTCTATGGCGGTACATTGTCCGGAATAGTGGAGAAACTTCCTTATTTGAGAGATTTGGGAGTTACGATTATATATCTTAATCCTATAGTTGAAGCAGCATCCAATCATAGATACGATACCGGAGATTATATGAGTGTATCACCTTTACTTGGTGGAGACGAGGCATTCCGCACTCTTTGTGAAAAAGCGCGTGAGTTCGGAATAAGGATAATCTTGGACGGAGTATATAATCATACCGGCGCCGACAGCAAGTATTTTAATAAATACGGCAATTACGATACGGTCGGAGCTTTTGGCAATCACGAGTCATCTTATAGAGACTGGTACTACTTTAAGGATGATTCTTATGACGG
>JAGAAH010000110.1 GCA_017615375.1 Lachnospiraceae bacterium
GTCTAAGTAACTGTCGATTTCACAGACAATGTGCGGCTCTTTATGTATATCTCTGTACCATCTGTAGATATTGTCAATCATAGCTTTTCTTCGCGGAACTATCAAAGGTTCCTTCGCGATATCGGCGATGTTGACGGTATCTTTTTTTGATTTGGCGAGAGGATGATTCTTGTTCATGAGAACGCAAAGTCCCTCTTTACTAACGGTAACACTGTGAAGAAGAGCCTGATTATATGGCGCGGTTATAACCGCAAGATTGATAATTCCGCTAAGGAGCTTTTCCAATATATCGTCCGTATTTCCGTCGGTTATGCGGAATGTAGCTTTCGGATATTTCTTGATAAAACCGCTAAACCAGTCGGCAACGATATCGGGAGCCATTCCTTCCACCAGTCCAAGCGAGATGGTACCGGTAAGTCCGCCGGACATCGAAAGAATCTCTTCTTCGGCTCTGTCGGCTATATTGATTATTTCCTTGGCTCTTTTATAGAGTAATTGGCCGGCTTCCGTAAGTGTAAGCTGGCGCTTTCCCCTTATAAAAAGCTCTGTCTTTAAGTCGTATTCGAGATTTTTAATCTGTGCGCTTAAAGGTGGCTGGCTCATGTTGAGCTTTTTTGCAGCTCTTGAAATATTAAGTTCTTCCGCAACGGTTACGAAGTAGGCAAGGGATTTAAGATTCATATATCAAACTCCTTATCATACGAAAAAAATATAGTACACCCTATATTATATGTATTTTATTATTTTCTTTCAAGGCTTTATAATATTTATATACGATTTGGCGGTGGGCCAAAAATAAATAATAAGTTTAAGATGAGAGGTGCCTTATGGAATTAAGAAACATGATGTACGAAGGTAAAGCAAAGAAAGTATTCGAAACAGACGATCCTAACGTATTGGTAGTTGATTACAAAGATGATGCAACCGCATTTAACGGTCTTAAGAAAGGAACGATAGTCGGCAAGGGCGTTATCAATAATCAGATGAGTAATATCCTTATGCAGGGACTTGAGAAGCGCGGGGTACCTACTCATTTCATTAAGGAGTTAAGCGAGAGACAGACAGCTGTTAAGCGTGTTAAGATTCTTCCGCTTGAAGTAATTATAAGAAATATTGCTGCAGGTTCTTTCTCCAAGAGATACGGTGTAGAAGAGGGAAAGGTATTCAAGCAGCCGACAATCGAGTTTTCATATAAGAATGACGATCTCGGCGATCCGTTACTTAACGACGATCATGCATTTGCACTTGAGCTTTGCACAAAAGAAGAGCTCGAGCTTGTTAAGAAGTATGCATTTATGGTTAACGATTACTTAAAGGAAGTTTGGAAATCTTGCGGTATTACGCTTGTTGATTTCAAGATTGAGTTTGGTAAGACTGCTGACGGAACAATCGTACTTGCAGATGAAATCAGTCCTGATACTTGCAGACTTTGGGACAGCAAGACTAATGAAAAGCTCGATAAGGACAGATTCAGAAGAGACCTTGGTGGTGTGGAAGACGCATACACAGAGGTAATGAAGAGATTAAGAGCAAGCATTTAATGTGTTTGCTTAAAAAGGAGACACGGTATGTCTAATTGTATAGTAGTTGGAATTAACTGGGGTGATGAAGGCAAGGGCCGTATGGTTGACCTTCTTACCGAAGAATATGATATAGTTTGCCGTTATCAGGGTGGCGGAAATGCCGGCCATACGGTAATTAACGATAAGGGAACTTTTGCCCTTCATCTACTTCCTTCAGGTATTTTAAGAGAGGGTGTTGTTAATATCTTAGGTAACGGTGTTGCGGTAGACCCGGAGAATCTCTTGTCAGAGATGGAAGCGGTTCGCGCTAACGGGGTTTCAATCACACCTGAAAATCTTAAGATAAGTGACAGGGCATCGCTTTTACTTCCTTGGCACAGAGAGCTTGACGGACTCGAGGAAGAGCGTCTTAAGGATAAGAAGTACGGTTCAACAAAGCAGGGTATAGCTCCGTTTTATTCGGATAAGTATCAGAAGAAGACAATTCTTGCGGGAGAGCTTAATTATCCTGAAGAATTAAGAGAGCATCTTAAGGATCTTCTCGAGTGGAAGAATCTTACTTTGACCAAGGTATATAACGCAAGACCTTATACCATGGAGATGATTGATGAGTGGCTTAATGATTATTGCGCAAAGATTAAGCCTCATATTGTGGATACGACCCTTTATCTTACCGAGGCTTCAAAGGCCGGTAAGAAGATAATGTTCGAGGCACAGCTTGGCTCATTACGCGATCTTGATTACGGTATTCATCCATATACCACATCATCCAATACAATTGCGGCATATGCGCCAATCGGTTCCGGATTCCCGGGAGCAAAACTTGATAAAATCGTCGGAGTTGTTAAGGCATATTCGACATGCGTAGGTGAAGGACCTTTCGTATCCGAAATGTTCGGACCTGAAGCTGATAAGCTTCGCGAAGAGGGACATGAATATGGTGCGAAGACAGGACGTCCGCGTCGTGTGGGTGCACTTGATTTGGTTGCAACACGTTACGGCGTTGAAGTTCAGGCAGCTACCGAAATTGCAATTACGAAGCTTGATGTGTTAAGCTATATGGAGAAGATTCCGGTATGTACGCATTATGAGCTTGACGGTAAGAAGATAGACCGCTTCCCGTTCCCGACGGCATTAAATGCCTGCAAGCCGGTAATTGAATACTTTGACGGTTGGAAATGTGATATTTCCAAGATTACACGTTGGGAAGATCTTCCGGACAATGCAAAGAAGTATGTAGAGTATATCGAGAAGGAAATCGGTTGCTATATTAAATACGTATCGGTAGGTCCTGAGCGTGACAGCATCATTATAAGATAATCAAGAGAGGTATGAAGATGACGGATAGATATGAATCACCATTATCGACAAGATATGCATCAGATTATATGTTAGAGCTTTTTTCATCGGATACAAGATATCAGACCTGGAGAAAACTCTGGGTATCACTTGCGAAAGCAGAGATGGAACTTGGACTTCCGATTACGAAAAAGCAGGTCAATGAATTGGAAAAGCACTTAACCGACATTGATTACGAGTGCGTGAAAAAGCGCGAGAAGGAAGTGCGTCATGATGTTATGGCACATGTATATGCATATGGCAAGGTTGCACCTTCTGCAGCAGGTATCATCCATCTTGGAGCTACAAGCTGTTATGTAACCGATAATGCCGATCTTGTAATATACCGCGATGCTCTTAATTACGTGAAAAAAGAGCTTATGACCGTAATCGACAATTTATGCGATTTTGCAATGGAGAATAAAAGCGTTCCGACGTTGGGATTTACTCATTATCAGCCGGCACAGCTTGTAACTGTCGGAAAGCGTGCAACATTATGGATTCAGGATTTCGTAAGCGACCTTGAAGAAATCGACTTTGCGCTTGAAAATATCAAGTTCTTGGGATGCCGCGGTACGACAGGTACGGAAGCAAGCTTTATGGATCTTTTTAACGGCGACGAGAAGAAGATTGACGAGATGAATAAGAAAATCGCCGGAGACTTCGGATTTAAAGAGTGCTTTAATGTATCGGGCCAGACATATCCTCGTAAAGTTGATTCGAGAATATTAAATGCTTTATCTTCAGTTGCACAGAGTGCATACAGAATGGCAAACGATATAAGACTTTTACAGCATGATAAGCAGGTTGAAGAGCCGTTTGAGGCAGATCAGATCGGTTCATCTGCAATGGCTTATAAGAGAAATCCTATGAGATGCGAGAGAATCTGCTCACTTTCAAGATATATAATGGTTGATGCGATGAATGCACCACTTACCGCATCGGTTCAGTGGTTTGAAAGAACATTGGATGATTCTGCCAACAGAAGAATTTCATTACCGGAAGCATTCCTTGCATGCGACGCAGTACTTAGACTTTTACAGAATGTATCTAAGGGACTTCGCGTAAACGAGAAGGTTATCGAGAAGAACGTTATGGAATATCTTCCTTTCATCGCAACAGAGAATATCATGATGGAAGCCGTAAAGAAAGGTGCAGACCGTCAGGAAGCACACGAGATTATAAGACGTTGTTCCATGAAGGCCGTAACCGACATGAAGGCAGGTAAGAAGTTTGATTTATTATCGGATCTTGCAGCAGAAGAGACGATGCATCTTGATAAGAAGGACTTGACGAAATTGCTTAACCCGAAGCTTTACATCGGAAGATGCGAGAAGCAGGTCAAGAAATATGTTGCAAAGATTAAGAAAATGGTTGAGAATAAAGGAGTAACCAACGATTCGGTAAACCTTTAATGTTAGACGTGAGGAGATAAAATGCTTTTCCTTATACTTGCGATAGCATCGAGTACTGCGATTTCCTTTATCTTAAGATTCTTCGATAAGAAGATTCATAACAATATGGTGATGTTTCTCGGAAACTACTTCGTGTGTGTGCTTTTATCCTGCTTCTATGTAAGAGGAAGCGAAGCATTCAAGGTTATTTCCGGAACGAAAACTGCAGTGATACTCGGAATAATAAGCGGAATCTTCTATCTTATGGGGTTCGTGCTTTTGCAGACCAACATAAGAAAGAACGGA
This sequence comes from Lachnospiraceae bacterium, assembly GCA_017615375.1. Classification (GTDB taxonomy): domain Bacteria; phylum Bacillota; class Clostridia; order Lachnospirales; family Lachnospiraceae; genus XBB1006. The sequence continues at coordinate 4,562 of JAGAAH010000110.1, forward strand.
ATAATTCTGTCGACCTTGTTTATGAGGCTTGGCGTTCTGGTTCCGATAGCGATGGCGCTTATTGTCTTTAATGAGCGGCCGTCATATATGGAAGTCGGCGGAATAATACTTGCTATTGCAGCGATATTCGTTATAAACTTTGAAAAGGATAAAGGCGAAGGTAAGAAAAGCGCCGTATATCTATTGCTGTTTCTGCTTATAGCGGGCGGACTTAATGATTCATTTGCCAATATTCAGGACAAGATAGGTAATAGAGCGTGCAACGACCAATATCTTCTTATAACCTTCGCAGTGGCGCTTTTATCGAGTGTTGTAATGATATTCGTAAAGAAGCAGCATTTTACATTGATAGACTTGGGCATCGGAATGCTTGTGGGATTGCCGAATTATTATTGCTCGAGATTTCTGTTACTGTCGTTAAGCAAGCTTAAGGCAATAATAGTATACCCGATGTATAACATCGGAACGATACTTCTTATATCACTTATGGGAATTTTATTATTTAAAGAAAAGCTCGGAAAGAATAAGATTATCGGATTATTGCTGGTTATAGCGGCTTTAATACTGTTGAATATATAAAATCAATAAGGGACGGTTCTTTGAAGGAACCGTCCCTTGGTTAATTCTATCTAAGTTTGAATTTCATTAATACCGGATTATGATCGGAATACTTAAAGCCATAGTCCAATGTCTCACAGTTAATGATTTCTATATTATCGGAAACAATGAAACCGTCTATCATGTAGTACTGGAAAGTGCTTTTATCTGCGCCTTCATATACCGTGTCTAAAGAGCGGCATGTCGGAATGCGATTATCCATTATAAAGCTTACATCTTCAAATTCGGATACTTCTATGTTACCGCATTGCCATTTGCCTTCGTAAGTCGGATATGCGCTTGTATCAATATTTGAAA
>JAGAAH010000111.1 GCA_017615375.1 Lachnospiraceae bacterium
GAGCATCATGGCAGGTATGCTTTATCTATGTGCGACTCCGATCGGCAACCTTGAGGATATGACTTTAAGAGTATTACGAACCTTAAAGGAAGTAGACCTGATTGCCGCGGAAGACACGAGAAACTCAATAAAGCTTCTTAACCACTTTGAGATTAAGACGCCAATGACGAGTTACCATGAATTTAATAAGATAGATAAAGCGTACGAACTTGTCAATCTCATGAAAGAAGGCAAGAACATTGCGCTTATAACTGATGCCGGAATGCCGGGAATATCGGATCCCGGGGAAGAACTTGTAAGGATCTGCTACGAAGAAGGTATCGGTGTGACCGCACTTCCGGGGGCATCCGCGGTAGTTACGGCATTAACCTTATCCGGACAAAAGACGAGAAGATTCGCGTTTGAAGCTTTTCTACCAAAGGACAAGAAGGAAAGAAAGCGCGTTCTTACCGAGATTAAAGACGAAACCAGAACAATAATAATCTACGAAGCGCCACATCACTTGCTTAAGACGCTTCAGGAACTTTATGATACATTAGGGTGCAGGAGTATATCTGTTGTAAAAGAGCTAACCAAGCTTCATGAAAACGTTAACCGCACAACACTACCGGACGCAATTTCCTATTATGAAGAGAACGAACCCAAGGGCGAATACGTACTTGTAATAGAGGGAAAGAGCAAGGAAGAGTGCGAGAATGAGGTAAAAGCGCAATTTGAAGAGCTTTCCATAGAAGACCACGTTAATAAATACGTAGACTCCGGAATGGATAAGAAAGAAGCGATGAAAGTCGTTGCCAAAGAGCGCGGAATCTCGAAGCGAGACGTGTATAACGCATTACTATAAAGTAAAAGGCAGGGCAATAACATGAAAGAGCAGTACGTAGATACCAACCTTACCGAAGAGAGCGTAGAAGAAATCAGAACACTCTTTACGGAAAGAAGATATACAGAGTTAAAGAAGCACCTTAACGAAATGAACGAAGCCGATATTGCGGCGCTTTTTGAAGAGATGGCAGAAGAAGAAATCCCGATTATGTTCCGCCTTCTTGCAAAAGAAGAGGCAGCGGAAGTATTCGCGAGAATGGAGCACGAGCAGCAGCTTATCCTTATAAAAGCGCTGACCGATAAAGAGCTCGGGCTTGTCATCGACGACTTATTCCTCGATGATACCGTAGATATCATAGAAGAGATGCCGGCCAACGTCGTTAAGAGAATCTTGGCGAATAGCGATCCACAGACGCGCCGCCAGATTAACGAACTTCTTAAGTATCCGGACGACTCGGCAGGCTCCATCATGACGGTCGAGTATATCAATATCAAACCGGACATGACCGTCGCCGAAGCAATAGAGCGTATCCGTAAAAAAGCTCCCGATTCGGAGACCATATATACCTGTTATGTAACGGAGAACAGGACCTTAGTCGGCGTATGTACCATTAAGGATTTGCTCCTTGCACCGGATGATGAATTAATAAGAGACATGATGGAATCTAACGTAATTACCGTCAATACCCTTGACGATAAGGAAGACGTAGCCAAGATGTTCAATAAATACGACTTTTTAGCACTCCCGGTTGTAGATACCGAGAATAGATTAGTCGGTATCGTAACGGTCGACGATGCTATCGATGTCTTACAGGACGAGAACACGGAAGATATTACGAAGATGGCAGCTATCTATGATGCTTCCGATACATACTTTAAGACGTCAATATTCAAGCACGCCAAGAACAGAATTGTATGGCTTTTGGTCTTAATGCTTTCGTCAACCATAACCGGAATTATAATTACTAAGTATGAAAACGCCTTTGCGGTAGTACCGCTTCTTGTATCATTTATTCCGATGCTTATGGATACCGGCGGTAACTGCGGTTCGCAGGCATCGACCCTTATAATTCGTGGTATCGCACTTGATGAGATTGTCTTTAAAGATATATTCAAAGTAATCTTTAAGGAATTCGGAGTATCGATTATAGTAGGCGTTATACTTTCGATAGTAAACGGACTTAGAATTTACCTTTTCTATCATGATTTAAATATTGCGATAGTAGTTGCGATGTCATTAATCTGTACCATAATGCTGGCCAAGTTTATCGGCGGAGTATTACCGCTTGTAGCAAAGAAGCTTCGTCTTGACCCTGCACTTATGGCAGCACCACTTATTACAACAGTCGTAGATACCTGTTCGATTCTTGTATACTTCAGAATAGCAACCGTATTTTTCCATATTAGTGTATAAGCAATTAAAAAAGCTCTGTAGCGTATGACTACAGAGCTTTTATTATTATTGTTCATCCGGCTCTTCCGGAGGAGTATAGTTAAACGGAATTACATTGTACCTGTAAGGAGCCGTGCATGTTAAATGCGACTGCCATACGGTTATCTCATCGTTAAATTCAAGCGGGTCGTCAAGTGTTACGGAAAGCATATTATGATTGATAAACTTGGTCGAATGCCGGTCTCCGTTAATATATACCTTACTGTAATTGGTAAAATTCTCACCGAGTATAAGGTATGAGTTCTCCTTGGTTCCGTTTGGAACGATATTGAAAATGGAAATATTGTCGAGTCCCATTATCATATCTGTTTTCTTATACGGGCTAACACCGTTAAATAAGAGGTTATCGCCGTAAAGCATATCATATTCGATAGTTGCCAGATGCTCTTTAAACAGAGGGTCATCTTTATGAGTCTGGCGGAAGGTATTGATTACACCGTTTTTAACGCCAAGCTTTTCAAATATATATGAAGAAAGTTCATCTGCCGATAAGTCCTTACGACCGAATTTATAACCGCAGTTGGAATAGATGATGTAATCGGTCTGATATACTGAACGATGGTCGAGTTCCGACTGCTGAACCTCAAGCGACGGTAAGTGGTCGCCGTACATAACGAGGATAGTATCTTCATCGAAGTTATCGATTGCAGCAACAAGTTCCCCTACAAATTCATCCATCTCATAGAGCATATTAGCATAGTATTCAAGCTGAACACGTGAGGAAGCGCGCTCCGCAGAAGTTGACTTAATTGCGATATGACGATCGTATCTTGTATTCGGAGTATATCCGCCGTGTCCCTGAACAGAGATCGCGTATACGAGGTCCTGACCTTCTGTGCTTTCAAGACACTTAAAAATATACTTGGTAAGAATAGCGTCCTTGGCCCAGCCGAGAATCGTCTTTTCGTAGTCCTGCATATATTCAACCGATGTAAAATCGTCAAATCCGAGATTGGAGTACACGATATGTCGGCTGTAGAATTTACCAGTGTTATTATGGAGTGCGTGACAACTGTATCCGTAAGGCTTTAGGTTGTTGGCAACGCTTTCGGCGGTCTTTTCTTTAAGAATAGACTTGAAAGGATATTCGCCTGCGCCGAAATCGTCCATACACATACCGGTAAGAACTTCAAATTCCGTATTAACCGTACCCGCACCGATAACGGGAACGGAGAGCAGACCGCCGTTTTCCTTCTGCAATTTCGTAAAATTCGGAAGAACGGTCGTTGAAAACGTTACATCATTTAATTCCTGAACATTAAAGAAAGTTTCGAGCTGTACAAAGATGATGTTCGGAGTTTTCTCAAGCTTGGTATCCGAAATTGTTACATCCTGTCCCGCAAAAATCGCTTTCACATTTTCCGCGGTGTAAGCCTTAGGCTTATCTACACCGGTATCAATTAAACTATTGGTAAAGCAATATGCAAATCCGTTCTTTCTGTATGCTGCGGAAAGCTCAGCGAACTGGCCGTCCATTACGTTAAGAGCAATAAGTCCTTTAACGGAACCTACGGTAAGAACGAAGAAAATAGCAATTGCCGCAAGGTCATTAAGATAGTACATTTTTCTTGTAATCTTCGGAGCC
>JAGAAH010000112.1 GCA_017615375.1 Lachnospiraceae bacterium
ATGTAATTACGCTTTCTACAGGAGAAGACCTCAATGTCGAAGACTTTAAACGTAAGTTAATCTCGATGGGATATGAGAAGAATTATCAGGTAGAGCGCCCGGGCGATTTCGCCATCCGAGGTGGCATTATCGATATCTATCCAATCTCCGAAGAGATGCCGTATAGAATCGAGCTTTGGGATACGGAGATTGATTCCATACGTCGTTTTGATATAGAGAGCCAGCGTTCCGTCGAAGACTTGACGGAAATCAAGGTATACCCTTCTACAGAGCTTATTCTTGATGAAAAGAGAATAGAGAAAGGCCTTAAGGTCATTGAAAAAGAAGGAAAGACCTTAACCGAGAAATTTAAAAAAGCGATGAAACACGACGAGATGGTACGAATCAAGAATACCGTCGAAGAAGTGAAGGATTGCCTTCTGTCCGGGATAGATACGGTTAAGGCGGAAACTTTTCTGACCTATTTCTATGATGAAACAGCCACGTTTCTCGATTATGCAGACCTTAAAAATACGGATATATTCGTGGATGAACCGCTTCGATGTATTGAAAAAGGTAATGCGGTTTTCCTTGAGTATTCGGAAAGCATGAAGAATCGTCTTGAAAGCGGATATATATTGTCGGGACAGGCTAAGCTTCTTAGAAGTGTAAAAGAGACTGCGGGTAAGTTATCGAAGAACTTCCTTATATTGTTAAGCACACTCGATCAGACGGCAGAAGAACTTATGCCGAAGGATATATATAATGTCAATGCGAAATCGATAGGCGCATACAATAAAAGCTTCGAGCTTTTAATAAAAGATCTTAAGCGCTATAAGAAGGCATTATATAAGACTATTATTGTATCTCCGTCAAGAAGCAGGGCGGAGCGACTTGCCGCAGACATCACAAATGAGGGCATAGTTGCGACATTCGTAACCGACATTAACAGAGTCGTTAAGGAAGGCGAAGTCATCGTCTATAACGGCAAATTAAAGAAGGGATATGAGTTCCCGCAGATAGGATTTGCGGTTATAACGGAGAGCGATATCTTCGGTGAAGAGCATAAGAAGCATAGGAAAAAAGTTCAGCATGACGGTGAACATATACGGGAATTTACAGACCTTAAGATAGGCGACTATGTTGTTCATGAGAATCACGGACTCGGTATATATCGTGGTATCGAGAAGGTCGAAGTTGAAGGCATCGTAAAGGATTACATTAAGATTGAGTACGATAAGGGTGGAGTTCTCTACGTACAGGCCAATAACCTCGACGTACTGCAAAAATATGCAGGCGCCGATGCGAAGAAGCCGAAGATTAATACATTAGGCTCGAAAGAATGGACCAATACCAAGCAAAAAGTGCGCTCGGCGGTTGCTGATATCGCAGCAGACCTTGTGAAATTATATGCGATTCGCGAGAACGTAAAGGGATTCGAATTCTCGCCTGACAGTATCTGGCAGAAAGAATTTGAAGAGGCGTTTCCTTTTGAAGAGACGGAAGGCCAGTTAGCTGCGATAGAAGCGGTTAAGTCCGACATGGAAAGCTCGAAAGCTATGGATAGACTTATTTGCGGTGACGTAGGATTCGGTAAAACCGAGATTGCGTTACGCGCGGCATTTAAGGCGGTTCAGGATTCGAAGCAGGTAGTTTACCTTGTTCCGACTACAATCCTGGCAGAGCAGCATTATAATACATTCGCACAGAGAATGAAGGATTTCCCGGTGCGGGTGGATTTGTTATGCCGTTTCAGAACTCCTTCGGAGCAGAAGAAGACATTGGAAGCATTGAGACGAGGCGATGTCGACATAGTTATCGGTACGCATAGATTATTATCCAAGGACGTACAGTATAAGGACCTCGGACTTCTTATTATAGATGAAGAGCAGAGATTCGGAGTAGCTCATAAAGAGAAGATTAAAAGCTTAAGGAATAAGATTGACGTACTTACGTTAACGGCGACCCCGATTCCTCGAACGCTTCATATGTCGCTTGTGGGAATCCGCGATATGAGCGTGCTTGAAGAAGCGCCGGTTGACAGAATGCCGATTCAGACTTATGTCATGGAGTATAACGAAGAACTGGTCAGAGAAGCCATTAATCGTGAGCTTGCAAGGAACGGTCAGGTATACTATGTCTTTAATAAGGTTCGCGGAATCCAGGATGTAACGGATAGAATCTCAGCGCTTTGCCCTGAAGCAAATGTGGCTTATGCGCACGGACAGATGAACGAGCGTGAGCTTGAAGACATTATGTACAGCTTTATTAACGGTGATATCGATGTACTTGTCTCGACAACCATTATAGAGACCGGTCTTGATATCTCCAATGTTAATACGATTATTATTGAAGACGCCGAGAACTTCGGATTATCACAGTTATATCAGCTTAGAGGTCGTGTCGGCAGAAGTAACAGGACTGCGTTTGCGTTCCTTATGTATAAGAGGGATAAGATGCTTAAGGAAGTCGCAGAAAAGAGACTTCATGCGATGAAGGAATTCACGGAACTTGGTTCGGGTATAAGAATCGCGTTAAAGGATCTCGAGATTCGAGGTGCGGGTAATATTCTTGGCGCCGACCAGAGCGGTCATATGGAAGCCGTCGGATACGACTTATATTGTAAGATGCTTCATGAAGCGGTACGTATGCTTTTGGGCAACGATTACGTCGAAAGCTTCGAGACTTCGATAGACATCGCGATAGATGCCTATATTCCTGCGGATTATATTGGTAATGAGTTCCAGAAGCTTGATATGTATAAGAGAATTGCCAATATTGAGAATGAGCATGATAAGGAAGATATGGTGGATGAACTTCTCGACAGATTCGGGGAACCTTCTAAGGCAGTTATGAATCTTCTTGATGTGGCGCTTATAAAAGCGCGTGCTCATAAGTGTTATATTGCGGATGTGAAGGAGAAGGAAGCAGATATCGCGCTTACCATGTATGAGAAGGCACGTATTAAGGTTGAAGCTATTCCTGAATTTCTGGCGGTATTTGAAGGTGCCGTGACATTTAATGCAAAGAACAAGCCGCCGGTCTTCATATATAAAAAGGATTACAATACGAAGACCAAGGCGCTCTCCAATATGGAAGTACTCGACATAATCATGACCAAATTTGAAGAAATATTGCTTTAAGGTATACATATTTTTAATACACGCGAAGGGCATATTATATGCACCTGAGCTGCTATTGCCTGCACTAACCTTATACTGCGCAGGGATGATCACGCTTTCTCGCTCAAAACTCGCTGAGCTCGCATCATCAGTGCGAGCTTGCTCGAACAAGTTGAGCTCGTCGCTATCCCTGCTTGTATTCGCTAAGTGCGCAATGCAAGTGCTCAGTTAGCATACAATATACCCTTCGCGTGTATTTACATTTACGGCTAGCCATAGGTGTATATTGAGGGACGGAAAAATTGTGTAAACAAATTAGCACTCACCTATTGACAGTGCTAACAAGACGCGTTATTATTTACTATGAACTTATGTTGACACAGCGTCGAACGCATATATCATTGCACTTAGTGCAAACGTGCCCCAAGTGCAATGATATATGCGTGAAGACGCGGTAGATGAATTGTACATGTGAAATGGGGTGTGAGTATGAACATACAGAAATTTACACAGAAATCGGTAGAAGCGATAAATGAATGCGAGCGACTCGCATATGAATACGGAAATCAGCAAATAGACGAGGAGCACTTACTCTACGCTCTTCTTACGCAGGAAGACGGCATTATTCCGAAACTTATTGAGAAGATGGAGATTAACCTTGCCCATTTTACGAATAATGCCAAGAGTAAACTTGAAGGGTATACGAAGGTCTCCGGCGGAGGACAGCTCTACATGAGCCAAGACCTTAATAAAGCATTGATATCTGCAGAAGACGAAGCTAAGATGATGGGCGACGAATACGTTTCAGTTGAGCACATCTTCCTTGCGATGATTAAGCATCCGAACCGTACAATGAAGGAATTCTTCAGAGAATACGGTCTTACAAGAGAGCGTTTCTTGCAGGCATTGCAGACAATTAGAGGTAATCAGAGAGTTACCTCCGATAATCCGGAAGCAACTTACGATACACTTGAAAAATACGGCTACGATATGGTAGAACGTGCCAAGGATCAGAAACTCGACCCTGTTATCGGTCGTGATTCCGAGATCAGAAATGTCGTAAGAATCCTTTCAAGAAAGACCAAGAATAACCCGGTTCTTATCGGTGAACCCGGAGTCGGTAAGACTGCCGTAGTAGAAGGTCTGGCACAGCGTATCGCAAGAGGCGACGTCCCTGACGGCCTTAAAGATAAGAAATTATTTGCACTTGATATGGGAAGTTTAATCGCAGGTGCTAAATACAGAGGCGAATTTGAAGAGAGACTTAAAGCCGTTCTTGATGAGGTAAAAGCATCTGACGGACAGATAATCCTCTTTATCGATGAACTTCATAACATCGTCGGTGCCGGAAAGACAGACGGTGCAATGGACGCAGGAAACCTCTTAAAGCCTATGCTTGCAAGAGGTGAATTACATTGTATCGGTGCAACCACACTTGATGAGTATAGAACATACATAGAGAAGGATGCGGCACTCGAGCGAAGATTCCAGCCTGTAATGGTAGAAGAACCGACCGTTGAAGATACAATCTCGATACTTCGAGGCCTTAAGGAGAGATACGAAGTATTCCACGGCGTTAAGATTAACGACGGCGCGTTGGTAAGTGCTGCGGTTCTTTCCAATAGATATATTTCCGATAGATTTTTACCTGATAAGGCAATCGACCTTGTGGATGAGGCATGCGCCCTTATTAAGACAGAGCTTAATTCCATGCCTGCAAGTCTTGATGAGCTTAACAGAAAGATTATGCAGTTAGAGATAGAAGAGACTGCATTAAAGAAAGAAGACGATCAATTAAGTAGGAATAGATTGTTAGATCTTCAGAAGGAATTATCCGAATTAAGAGAAGAATTTGCAGCATCTAAACTTGACTGGGATAAGGAAAAAAGTGCGGTAGAGAAAATTTCCGCACTTCGTGAAGAGATTGATAAGACAAGAAGCGATATCGAGATAGCAAAGCAGAATTACGACCTTGAAAAGTCCGCAGAGTTACAGTACGGCAAGCTCCCACAGCTTCAGAAAGAACTGGAGCAGATGGAAAATGAAATGGGAAGCAAGGACTTTAAACTTCTTCATGAAAGCGTAAGCGAAGAAGAGATAGCACGTATCATTTCGAGATGGACCGGAATTCCTGTTGCAAAGCTTAATGAATCCGAGAGAAGCAAGATATTAAATCTTGACGAAGAACTTCATAAGAGAGTAATAGGTCAGGATGAAGGTGTAACAAAGGTTACCGAAGCAATTCTTAGATCTAAGGCGGGAATTAAGGACCAGGGTAAGCCTATAGGTTCATTCCTTTTCTTGGGACCTACGGGTGTCGGTAAGACTGAGCTTGCGAAGGCCTTGGCAGCAGCACTTTTTGACGACGAGAATAATATGGTTCGAATCGATATGAGCGAATATATGGAGAAGTACTCCGTATCGAGATTAATCGGAGCGCCTCCGGGATATGTCGGATATGATGAAGGCGGACAGCTTACCGAAGCGGTAAGACGTAAGCCATATTCCGTAGTGCTTTTCGATGAAGTTGAAAAAGCTCATCCGGATGTATTTAACGTGCTTTTACAGGTGCTTGACGATGGACGAATCACCGATTCACAGGGAAGAACGGTTGATTTCAAGAACACGATAATAATTATGACATCAAACTTAGGCTCGGACTATCTTCTTGACGGAATCGATTCTGAAGGAAACCTTACGGACGAAGCGAGAAACCTCGTAATGGGCGGTGTCCGTGCGACATTCAGGCCTGAGTTTATCAACAGACTTGACGAGATAATTATGTTTAAGCCTTTGATTAGAACGCAGATTGGTGCTATAATTGACTTGATTGTTTCTGAGATTAATTCAAGAATTGAAGATAAGGAACTTAAGATTGAATTAAGTGACGAAGCAAAAGAATATATTATAGAAAACGGATTTGATCCTGCTTTCGGTGCGAGACCTTTAAGAAGGTATATACAGCGTACGGTTGAGACATTGGCGGCCAAGCTTATACTTGAAGATAAGGTTTCGGAGGGCGATACGATTTTGATTGCTCTTGAGAATAACGAGATTATAGCTAAGAGAAAATAATCTTAACGGAGGCGGGTTCAACAGTAAACACGAGGAGGAAAACGGATGTTTTGCCAGAATTGCGGAAAGAAGCTTAAGCGTGGAGCAAAGTTCTGTGAGTTTTGCGGAGCAAGTACGGACGGAAAGAAGCCGGCACCGGTGCCTACACCTGTAGTCGATATTAAGCCTGAACCTGTACCTGAGCCTGTAGTAGAAGTTAAGCCTCCTGTGAATAATAAAAAGAAAAAGAGTAAGGCACCGTTAATAATAACGCTTGTTCTTGTGTTATTGCTTGCAATAGGTGCCGGAGCATTCTGGTTTCTTAAGTTTAGACCGACGACAGACTACGTGGCAGAAGTAAAGGATTGGAAGCCTTATAAGACAGAGGCCGTATTGGACAACACGGTAGTATTGGATTATACGGTGGGTGAGGTTTTTGATAAATTATTCCCTGAGGCTGTATGGACTGCCGAAAAGAGCGGAAAGGATAATGTTGTTTCAATAAAAGGTGAGTTCGAAGATCTTACGGGAAGTGATAAGACTCTTGTCATAAAGATTAAAGTCCTGAATGCAGATAACGGAAACCTTAAGTTTTCACCGTTTTCACTTGAAGTATACGGAACCGGTGATAATGCGGAAGATTCGGTTTTCGCAGAGATTACACCGAATAATTTCCTTAAGGGAGCTTTCTTGGTATACGGCTCAGACCTTGGAGCAGCCTTAATTCCTGATGCGGTTGTAGTTATGGAAGACCTTAGCTATAAGCATTACACCGATGCAGCTATAGGATTTGAGATGAGTTTCCCTTCAAATTGGGATTTGAATTTCTCCGACGGTATTAATGATGATCTGATGTGCATTAACGGAAGACCATGTTATGACGGTATTGCAAGGGTAATACTTAATATGGCCGATGGTTACTCCGGTAATGTAGACGATGCATTTAATGAATCACATTATGTGGAAAACGAAGCATACGGTGAGATATATCGTGATTACTACTTTAAGAACGGCAAGCATGTATACTTATTAAGATTCGAAGTTTCCTCATATCTTGCGGATCTTTATAAGCCTTTAATGTCCGAAATGCAGAGTACAGTCATGGTTAATGAAGTTTACATAGACGTATTGGCTCAGTTTGCCGACGGAAGTGCAAACGGAACATATTATTACGATGACGGATATGATTATCTTTCACTTAGCATCTATGAGAAAGAAGATAATAACGGTGTTGCCGGAATTATGACGGACGGCTGGAATAACTGGTCATTATATCTTTGCGATGAAGGATACGAGATTGACGGTGCAGACGCAACGTTTGCGGCATATAATTCGTGGGGCAGAATGTTCCTTATAGCATTAAGGAAGCGTAACGGTGTGTACTCATTGGAAGAGTATGATTCTTCCAAGAGATTACTGGCTACATACACTAAGACCGGCGATAATATGGCCAATATGGAAGATTATATTATTCCTGACAGCGATACAAGACTTTTGACGGAAGATGATCTAAGATCACTTAGCGATTGGGAATTGAAGGTTGCAAGAAACGAAATCTATGCGAGACACGGAAGAATGTTTGCTTCACAGGAATTGCAGGATTACTTTAACAGCAAATCGTGGTATCGTGGATTCATAGCACCGGAAGCTTTTGATGAGAGCTACTTGTCGGAGATTGAGAAGAAGAACGCCGAATTAATTAAGCAGGTTGAAGCAAGACGTCAGCATTAAATATTTAAGGCGGTATGAAGGGAGTATCGGAATGAACGAAGTTAAGTCCGAGAAAAAACGAATAATTAATACGAAAGACTTGGCGTTAATGGGTCTAAGCGTTGCTTTCATAGCGATATGCGCTTTTATGACAATTCCGACTCCAGTACCGTTTACACTGCAGACATTTGCGATATTTTTTATTCTGCTTGTACTTGGCGGCAAGAAAGGAACGATAACAATTGCCGCATACATACTTATAGGAGCGTTGGGAGTTCCTGTATTTGCGGGATTTCACGGCGGAGTTGGAACACTTTTTGGACTTACGGGCGGATATATAATGGGATTTATATTAACCGGAATTATATATCTTCTTATGACGTTAAAGAAAGATACCAAGATGGTAATTAAAGTTATCGCATTAATTATAGGATTGTTGATTTGTTATGCGTACGGTACGTTTTGGTTTGTATATGTCTATACCAAGAATACCGGCGCAATCGGCGTTGGAGAGGCATTGATG
>JAGAAH010000113.1 GCA_017615375.1 Lachnospiraceae bacterium
CGTCCCCCTACTTATTCTTATTAATGATGCGTGTGTCATATTTGCCGGTCTTGATATCTATAAATCTTACAAAAAGCGATACCTTGTTATCTTCATTAAGCGAATTCCATATCATGTCGGTAAATTCATCGATATTACCGTCAATTATGACTTTTTCAGGCTCTCCTTCAAAGCTCGGTAAAGGATTTGCATCATTCATATATGTATGAATGAATCTTCCTTCTCCTTCCTTCGGGTTTTCGTATGCAAACGTAAATCTGTCTGTTTCCGAAGGGTCTCCGCTGTTACTCTTTAAAATTGACATTGCATAATTAAATCTGTCATTCTCTACGTGAAGTATACCGGATATACGAGGAGTATAGTTAGGGTCATCCGGCTCATACTTTCTTACTCTTAACGACTGTTCAAAAGTAAGTTGCCTATCCATTCCGTCATAGATTGTATCGGTCTGGTCACCGTTGGTTACGATTGTCTTATTGCCAAGTACTCGTACCGGTGAATAGATGATAAGACTCGGGTCTGTAAGCTTGCTCTCATCAAAAGCCTGAGTTCTTATTCCTTCTCCGTCTTCGACAAAGATACGATTACGGCTGTTAACGGATCTTCCCATTATAAAATATGCCGTTACCGCACTTTTTCCGTCTTTCGACTTGCCGATTACAATTCCTCTGCCCGGATAAGCATTATTCTTAAGTATGCTATCCAATGATACTGCCTTCATATACTTCCTCCTAATATATCCTTTTATACCTTTAATTAGTCTACCTTGAATCCCTTCATATGCTCGGAAAGCGTATCAGCCGTATTGGCAATATGCTCTGCCTCGCTTGCAACGTGCTCACTGTTATCGGATACGCTGCCTGCAAGAGATGTAAGATTCTCCGCGGTTGCAAGAATCTCCTGGGTATTTGCTGACTGTGTCTCTGTAATTGCAGCAACTGCAGCAGCTACTCTGTCAATTTCCTGAACTTCCTTAACCATATCCTTAACAAGTGCACTTGCATCATCTATACTTGTAAAGATTTCATCGAATGATCCGCCAACCTCTTCAACTAAAGCTGCCGACTGCTGAATAGCCTCAACAGACTTCTTAGTCTCTGCGATTGCATTTTCGATTAAAGCATTGATTCCGTCTGTAATGGAAGAAATCTCTGCAACTGCCGTTGTTGATGTATCAGCAAGGTTTCTAACTTCTCCCGCAACAACCGAGAATCCCTTACCTGCTTCACCTGCACGTGCTGCCTCAATTGCTGCGTTAAGTGATAAGAGGTTTGTCTGAGAAGCAATATTACCAATCATCTCAACGAATTTCGTGATTTCTCCGGTGGAATCGCCTACCTTTGCTACCGCATTTGCAAGCTTACCTACTTCGTTCTCTATTTCCTTCATGGAGACTTTAATCTTCTCCATTCCGTCCTTACCTAAGGCAGTTGTTCTAACCGTTGCATCCATCTTATCTGCAGCTTCCTTACCACGCTTACCGGTTTCGGTAACGTTCTGTGATAATTCTACGGTGTTATTGGCAACTTCCGTAATGGAATCTGCAAGATGCTGTACCGTTGTTCTTAATTCATCCATCGAATCGGATGTTGATGTTGCTGATGAGAAAAGCTCATTGGATACGTTAGTACTTGTATCTGCCTGTGTTGCAAGAGTACCGCTTATACCGGTAATCTCTCTGATGATTCCCTGCATGGTTCCCGTAAAGTCTTCAAGCTCTCTACCCATAAGTGCAATTTCATCAGAACCTTTATTCTTAAACTTAATTGTGAAGTCACCTTCAGCCATCTTCTGGATATTACCTGTAATAGCGTAAAGCGGCTTAAGTGTTTTAGTTACGATGATACCTACCGCAATAACAATAATTAATACAAATACCAATGCAAGAACAATACCGAATACAATCATATCACGCGATGTTGATGTAATATCCGAATAAGGTACTATAGTAAGTACGGTCCAATTTACAATCGGAACCTTATTGGCTACCAATACATACTTTTCGCCGTCTACTTTAATTTCAACCGTCTCACCGGAAGCTTCTGTAAGCACGTCTTCAGCTTCGGCAAGTATTTCATCTTTAGCCATACCTTCGGTAAATGTAAGGCCTAAAAGTTCTTCATCTTTGGTAGCTAATATCGATCTATCCTCGCCACCTGCGACGAGCATACAATAACCGTTATCAAGAACCACATACTGCTTAATCTCTTCAGCAAGAGTATTAAGATATACATCGATTGACATTACGAGGTTGGCCTTACCACCGGCTCTTACCTTACAAGAAGCACTTACACACAAATCTCCGGTCTGTGCATCTACATAAGGTTCTCCAAACGTCATTTCCTCGTTATTAACGCCTTCTTTGTACCAGTCTCTCTCATAACAAATCCAGCCTTCATCCGGTACCCATCCCGAAGGATCCCAATATTTACCTGTCTTATCTCCCATGTATACACCGTAAGGGAACTTCTCATCATACGACATCGTTCCGTACAAATAGAGATTAATAAATGAATCTCCGTATGGTGTAACAAGTTCTACGGCACCATGCATAATCTTGGCTTCAGCCAAAACTTCGGTTATATCAGTTTTGATATTTTCTGTACAGCTTCTGGCCTGTTCTTCCAAAAGGTCCATCGATCTTGATGTAATCGTATCCTGTGCCTTCAATATCATAAGTGTTGAAATAACAAGAATTGCAATTACAACAAGAGGAATGATTGTGAGCGTAAGTTTCGCTCTGACGCCAAATTTAACTTTCTTTTTGGCAGTGTTTTTTACTTTCTTTTCTTTTTTGCCCATTTCATTAACCCTTTCATGTTATAATGTATTTATATTAAAGTAAAGGAGATGCAACATGGCCGATAATATCATATTTCACATTGATGTTAACAGCGCTTTCTTAAGCTTCGAAGCTGCAAGACGCCTTCACGAAGACCCTAATGCACTTGATCTTCGTACAGTCCCTGCAGTCGTTGGCGGTGATAAAGAATCAAGACACGGCATCGTTCTTGCCAAGTCAATTCCTACCAAGCCATATAAGATTACAACCGGCGAACCGATTGTATCCGCACTTAAGAAATGTCCTTCTTTACTTATTGTCAAACCTGATTACAGATTATATGTCGAATATTCCACGAAACTTATGGAATATCTTAAATCCTACGCTCCTGTCGTTGAACAGTTCTCCATTGATGAAGCTTTCCTTGACATGACCGGCACCCGCTCACTCTACGGAGATCCTGTCGAATTCGCCCATAAACTTAAAGATGAGATAAAGGAGCGATTCGGTTTTACCGTTAATATCGGAGTATCCGAGAATCATCTTCTTGCCAAAATGGCATCTGACTTTGAAAAGCCCGATCGCGTACATACTCTGTTTAAAGACGAAATCAAAACCAAAATGTGGCCGCTTCCGATTGAAGACTTATTCTTCGTTGGAAGAAGTCAATCAACCGCGTTTCGTTCTCTCGGAATTAATACCATCGGCGATCTTGCAAATGCAGACCCTGCATTACTTAATGCTCATTTCAAGAAAAACGGTATGTCAGCATATCGTCATGCCAACGGTGAAGATATCAATCTCGACTTTGACCATGATGCAGATAATAAAAGCTATAGCAATTCAACCACGTTAAGCTCGGATGTTACATCACCGGATATAGCCAAGCAGGTACTTCTTTCTCTAACAGAAACTGTTGCCGCGCGCCTTCGTCACGACAATATGAAAATCTCTGTTGTATCCGTGCTTATACGAGATACTGACTTTAACGACCGTTCCAAGCAGACCTCTCTGTATTCTGCTACCAATGTAACCGATGAAATCTACCGGACAATCTGCTTACTCTTTGATAACTTATGGGATCACTCACCCATAAGATTACTTGGCGTTGCCGTATCCAAGGCTGTCGAAACCGACATCTATCAGATGAATCTTTTCGACGATGGCAGACATGAGAAGCTCAGTCGCTTAGATTCCGCTCTCGACAAAGTTCGCGAGAAATACGGTGATGACTCCGTCAAACGTGCCGTCTTTTTAAAACCTCGCTCCGATAAAGATAAATCCTAAATCCGCGCTTTTATCCAACACTGATAACCTTGGATAATCCGTCTCTTCCGGCTATTCCGATCGGGAAATCTCCACCCGAATACTTGCAGTCGGAAACCGTCACTTCGGATTTAACCGTCTCATATGCAAGCTTCTCGTAATTATTCTCTTTTGATATATGTCCTAAGAGCACTTCTTTAAAATTATCGTGTAAAAGCTTACTAAGAAGTCTTCCCGACGCTTCGTTGGATAAGTGTCCTCTCTCCCCCAATATTCTTTGCTTAAGATAATATGGATATGTTCCCACTTCAAGCATTCTTATATCGTGATTAGCTTCGAGTAAAAGCGCATCTAAGTTAGATAACGCGTCAATCGTGTATTGCGTATA
>JAGAAH010000114.1 GCA_017615375.1 Lachnospiraceae bacterium
GCATCTTTGATGCGTCTGCCGAAGGCAGATTCCGAAGCGGCTTTCCTTAAGCCGCGAAGGAAGTTCGTAAATGACCAAATCAACTTTATATATAATTGAGAAAGGAGGCAGGGTTGTCCCTGCGACGAGACCATGGTAGTTAATACAAAGATTTTTGGCGAGATCGATATTGATGACAGCAAGATTGTAACTTTTGAAAATGGTATTATCGGTTTTCCTGAGTTAAAGCATTTTGCCGTTGTCTACGATGAGGAGAAGAAGGGTGCCAACCGTATCTCTTATCTCCAGAGCATCGAGGAAGGACAGTTCGCACTTCCGGTTATGAATCCTATGCTTGTAAAAGAGGATTACAATCCGTTTGTTGACGATGAACTTCTTAAGCCGTTAGGCAATCTTAACGGAGAAAATATCTGCGTACTCGTTACTGTTAAGGTACCGAGCAACATAGAGCAGATTAGCGTTAACTTAAAAGCTCCTGTTATCATCAACGTAGATGAGAAGAAGGGCGCACAGGTTATAATCGAGGATGAGTATCCGGTACGCTTCCCGATATATGATATCTTAAAAAAGAATAAGGAAAAGGGGGGCGAGTAGGATGCTGGCATTAACCAGAAAGAAAGGCGAAGCCTTAGTTATCGGCAACAATGTAGAGATTACTGTTCTTGAGGTTAAAGGCGACCAGGTCAAGATCGGTATCCAGGCTCCTAAGGATGTAAGTATATATAGAAAAGAAATTTACTTACAGATTCAGAAGGAAAATGAAGAGTCAATGAAGAATGAGGGCATTGATAAGTTAGCAGATCTCTTCTAAATATAGTAAATATAAGGAATTTAGGTAACTGCAAATTAATTCATCAAACGTTCACAAAGAAAGGGTTAAGAACCAAAACTTATCGGTCGATATATGGATTAAGAAAATATTTCCGGTCCATATGGAGATGGGCAATCTAAGATAAGGAAGGTTCACACGGAGGTGACAAAACTTATGTCAATTGAGAATATTAATTCAATCAATAATGCATCTTATCAGAGTAATGCAGCAAGTTCAGTTAAACCGACAGTAGACACTGTAAAACAGTCTATGGATACACCTGAAGTCGCAGAGAAGTCTATTTCAAGAGCGGTTGAAATCACCGGTAATCAGAGAAATAATGACAATGAAGCTTACGACACCAAAGCTGCAGAGGCTATTAAGAAGGCAGTGGACGAGATTAATAAGCAGAACGTTAATAAGACCGTTCAGTTCGGTATTCACGAACAGACAGGTCGTATGACAATTAAGATTCTTAATAAGGAAACAAAAGAAGTAGTTAAAGAATTTCCGGCAGAAAAGACATTGGATTTAATCGCAAAGGCATGGGAGATGGCCGGAATCATGGTTGATGAGAAGAGATAAGGAGGTGCTGTTATGTCAATCAGATTAACCGGAATGGCTTCGGGTCTTGATACTGATTCGATGGTTAGAGAATTAGTTAACGCATACAGTACCAAGCTTGAAACCTTCAATAAACAGAAAACAAAGCTCGAATGGAAGCAGGAAAAATGGAAAGACATGAATACCAAGGTATACGGCTTCTATTCAGGATCACTTAGCAGCATGAGAATGGCAAGTTCCTTCTCGGCTAAGAAGAACGTTACGGTATCCGATTCAACCAAAGCTAAGATTACAGCAGGCAACGGAGCAGCTAACGGAACACAGACAGTAGAGATTAAGAAGCTCGCTAAGGCAGCATACCTTACAGGCGGCAAGGTTGATACAACTCTTATCGGAAAGGATGCAACAACATCAACAACTCTTTCCGAACTTGGTATTACATCGGACGGAACGATGAAGTTCTCAATCGGAGATCCTAATGATCCGGATACATTACCGACAGAGAAGTTCGTAGAGTTTAAGGCAACCGATAAGCTTGGCGACGTAATCGACAGAATTAAAGAAGAGACAGGTCTTTCAGCTTCGTTTGATAAGACCACACAGAGAATAATAATCCATTCGGAGTCGGGAGCAAAGAATGACTTCAGACTTACAGCTGAGGGAGACAGCGAAGACGCACTTGAAAGTCTTGGACTTCTTTCTACAGCACAGAAGCAGGATGGTTCCGATTCACAGATTATAGTTAACGGTGCTACATTTGAATCAGACAGCAATTCACTTACGGTAGCCGGCGTTACAATTGAAGCTCTTGGCGTAACCGATACTGCAATGACCATCAACGTATCGACTGATACGGACGGTATCTACGATATGATAAAATCTTTCGTTGGTGACTATAACAGTCTTATCAATGAAATGACTAAGGGGTACAATGCAGAATCCGCTAAGGATTACGAACCGTTAACAGACGACGAGAAGTCGGAAATGTCAGACACCGAAGTTGAAAAGTGGGAGAACAAGATTAAGGATTCACTTTTCAGAAGAGATGAGCAGCTTGGTTCCATTATTAATACTCTTACCAATGCGATGGCTCAGGGAGTAGTAATAGACGGCAAGACATATCATTTATCAGACTTCGGTATCGACGGACTCGGAATTACATATTCCGCAGAAAATGAGCAGAATGCTTACCATATCGCAGGTGATAAGGATGATAAGCTTACAGCCGATAAGGCAGATAAGTTAAAAGCGATGATAGCAGAGAATCCTGATCTCGTACAGAAGTTCTTCAACAAGGTTGCATCTAATGTATACGATTCCTTACATACCAAGATGACCTCGACGACACTTCGTTCAGCATATACGGTATATAACGACAAGGAAATGAACAGCGAGATGAAAGAGCTTAAGAGTAAGATTTCTGATTGGGAGACCAAGGTAAGCAAGTATGAGGAGTCCTGGTACAAGAAGTTCTCCAAGATGGAGACCGCACTTACCAAGCTTCAGTCACAGACACAGTCACTTGCATCACTTCTCGGAAGCAGTAATTAAGGAGGTGTTGTTATGTCAGTAGCACAGAACGCATACGCACAATACA
>JAGAAH010000115.1 GCA_017615375.1 Lachnospiraceae bacterium
AGGAGTGGCACGGTAAAAAAGTTCCCGACGTATTGTTGTCGGGACACCACAAGAATATCGAGGACTGGAGGTTATCTCAGTCAATCGAGAGAACTCGCAAAAGACGACCTGATTTGTATGAGAAATATATGAATTCGGAAAGGAAATAAGGGCATGTCAGCAAACAAGAAAACGATTGTAATAGTTGATGACGAGAAGAGCAATCTTGTTAGAGCGCGTATGTTGCTTGAAGAAGAGGAAGACTTGAATCCGGTCTTACTCAATTCCGGTATGCAGTGTATTAAATATTTTGAGACCAAGACGGCAGATCTTATACTGCTTGATATTATGATGCCGGATATGGACGGATGGGCTGTTATATCACTTTTACAGGCTAATCCGAAGACCGAACACATTCCGGTAATATTCTTGACGGCGGATTCGTCACCTGAGACGGAAGCTGCCTGCTTCGGCGCGGGCGGAGTTGATTATGCGATTAAGCCTATGCAGCCGGCAAGTGTTATATCACGTATAAGACGTGCAATTGAGCTTAATGAATACAGAACCGATCTTGCTGCCAAAGTTAAGGAGCAGATGGAATATATCGATCAGGTTAAGTATGATTTCATAATCGGTATGGCTAACCTAGTAGAAGGTCGTGACGAAAGCACCGGAGAGCATGTTAAGAGAACGGCAGCCATAGTTAAAGCGATTGGCGAAGAGGCATTAAGAAGAGGCTTATATCCTGATGTGCTTACCGAAGAGTATCTTAATTATACATATAATGCCGCACCGCTTCATGATATTGGCAAGATTAAGATAAGTGATACCATATTGCTTAAGCCGGGTAAGCTTACAGGCGAAGAATTCGAGATTGTAAAAAAGCATACGACGTATGGCAGAATGATAATTGATGAGGTATTGGAAAATATCGAGGATAAGACATTCTTAAGAATTGCGAAGGAAATTGCGGAATTCCATCATGAAAAGTGGAATGGCAAGGGATATCCGAAGCATTTGATTGAAGAAGAGATACCTCTGTGCGCTCGAATTATGGCAGTAGCGGACGTATATGATGCACTTAAAGAAGAAAGATGCTATAAGAAGCCTATTCCTTATGAAGAGGTATATGAGATTCTTCAGGACGATGCCGGAGTGCATTTTGATCCACAGCTTATAGAATGCTTCATGGCAATCAAAGACGATATTAAAAAATTGTAAAAAAGCACTTGCCATTAGCTTGGTAACGTGATACAATATTCAGGCATGATTAGCGATGGTCCTCTGTTATCGAAGGGATATTAAGAACATCAAAATTGTTAGGAGGAACGCAAAATGAGCGATATCATTAAGAAGATCGAGCAGGCAGAATTAAAGTCTGAGATCGCAGAATTCAACGTAGGAGATACCGTTAAGGTATACGCAAAGATTAAGGAAGGAAACCGTGAAAGAATTCAGGTTTTCGAAGGAACAGTATTAAAGAGACAGGGTGGAAGCAACAGAGAGACATTCACCGTTAGAAAGTTCTCAAATGGCGTTGGTGTTGAGAAGACATGGCCATTACATTCTCCATTCGTTGAGAAGATCGAAGTTGTTAGACAGGGTAAGGTAAGAAGAGCTAAGCTTAATTACTTAAGAGACCGTGTTGGTAAGGCAGCTAAGGTTAAAGAGCTTGTAAAATAATAGCTTGAATAAAGGAACAATTACATTGTAATTGTTCCTTTTTTATTGCCTTTTTGCTATAATTATTTTATGTATTGCTATCCGGAGGAGAACTATGAGAGTGAGAAGGCGCGGAGGCGGACTGTCATTCGGTAAGAGAAGAAGAAAGCTTAACATACCGTTACTTAAAGAAATAGGGTTATATGCGATTCAGGTAATAATAACCATAGCATTAGCCTTTCTTTTTGTATATTACTTCGGCATGAGAACAAGAATTATAGGAACGTCGATGCAACCTTTATTTGAAGACGGCGAGCAGATATTGACGAATAAGTTTATATACATATTTGCCGATCCTAAGCCTAACGATATAATAGTATTTCTTCCGAACGGTAACGCAAAATCTCATTATTATGTTAAGAGAGTAGTCGGAACTCCGGGAGACAGAATCCAGATTAAAAGCGGAGTTTTATATGTTAACGGCGAGCGCTTTGAAGAGAAGATAGATGTATCCACTATGGAATATGCCGGCCTTGCGGAGAACGAGATAGAGCTCGGTAAAGATGAGTTTTTTGTTCTCGGTGATAACAGAAACAGTTCCGAAGATAGCCGTTATGCCAATATAGGTATAGTTAAGAAAGAATATATTGTGGGAAAGGGATGGTTTAGAATTTTCCCGCTTAAGAAGATGAAATTCATCAGATAGAATGGATGTGAATATATGAGCGATAATGTAACCGCAATTAATTGGTATCCCGGTCATATGACCAAAGCGCGTCGCATGATGCAAGAGGATATTAAGCTTATAGATGTGGTAATAGAACTTCTCGATGCGAGAGTACCGATGTCAAGCCGTAATCCTGATATAGACGAGCTTGCAAAGAATAAGAAGAGAATGGTTTTGCTTAATAAGGCAGACCTTGCGGATGAATCGGTTACGAATCGATGGACCGAGTATTTTAAGGGACTCGGATATGAAGTGGTAACACTGGATTCAAGGACGCAGAATAAGATGAAAAGCGTTCTCTCATCGATAATGGAGACCTGTAAGGAAAAGATAGAGCGCGACAGGAAACGCGGAATAATAAACCGCCCGGTTCGTGCAATGGTGGTAGGTATCCCGAATGTAGGCAAGTCTACATTTATTAATTCTTTTGCCAAAAAAGCAGTGACCAAGACCGGCAATAAACCGGGAGTTACCAAGGGCAAGCAGTGGATAAGACTTAATAAGGACGTGGAACTTCTCGATACACCGGGAATTTTATGGCCTAAGTTCGAGGATAGACAGGTTGGTGTTAAGCTTGCACTTATCGGTTCGATAAATGACGAGATTCTTAACATAGAAGAACTTGCATTGGACCTTATAGACCGCTTAAGAAGCAATTATCCGGGTATAATTAAAACAAGATATGATATTGAAGAAGATGGTGCCAATCATGAGGTTCTTGAGAGAATTGCAGTGAGAAGAGGCGCAATTAAGAAGGGTAACGAGATTGATTATGAAAAGGCGGCCAATCTTGTTATAGATGAGTACAGAGCCGGAAAGCTCGGACGAATCACGTTAGAGAGACCGCAAGTTTAACAATCTTAAAGGAGCAGATTATGAGAGAA
>JAGAAH010000116.1 GCA_017615375.1 Lachnospiraceae bacterium
ATAAGTACGGTGCAGATGCTTTAAGAATGGCACTTATGACAGGTAACGCACCGGGTAACGATATGAGATTCTACGACGAGAAGGTAGAAGCTGCACGTAACTTTGCCAATAAGGTATGGAATGCTTCGAGATTCTTAATGATGAATCTTGAGGGTGCTGATATAAAAGCGCCGAATGAAGAAGATTTGGCTCCGGTAGATAAGGCTATGCTTAATAAGATTAATGCTTTAATTGCCGAAGTTACCGAAAATATGGATAAGTATGAACTCGGTGTAGCCCTTGCTAAGCTTTATGACTTTGTATGGGATGAGTTCTGCGACTGGTATATCGAAATGAGTAAGCCGGTTCTTTGGAAGAAGGATGAGAATCCGGAGAAGGCCAATGCAACACTCTATACATTAAAGAAGGTATTAAACGAAAGCCTTATTCTCTTGCATCCATTTATGCCGTTCGTTACGGAAGAGATTTATTGCACATTAAACGAAGATAAGGAAAGCATTATGCTTGCCAAGTGGCCTTCATGCGAGAACGCAGGTAAGTATGCCGAATTCGAGAAGGAATTCGAAGAAGTAAAAGAGCTTATCCGCGGCATCAGAAATACGAGAACATCAATGGATGTACCACCTTCAAGAAAAGCATCCCTTATCATAGTGTCCGAGAAAGAAGATGTAAGAAGAGCTTTTACCACATTCAAGGATTCAATGATGAATCTTGCGTCAGCTTCGGATATTACGGTACAGTCCGATAAAACCGGTGTTGCCGATGATGCGGTATCCGTTGTTATTGCCGATGCGGTATGCTACATTCCGATGGCAGAGCTTGTAGATTTCGAGAAGGAAAGAGAACGTCTTACCAAGGAAAAAGAGAGACTTCTTAAGGAACTCGAGAGATCCGAAAAGATGCTTTCGAATGAGAATTTCGTGAGCAAAGCGCCTGCAGCAAAGTTGCAGGAAGAGCGCGATAAGAAGGTTAAATACGAGCAGACCTTGCAGCAGGTTGAAGAAAGACTTAAATCTTTGAAATAATGGTGAAATTACATACTTTTCTTGCAGTTGTCTGATTATAATGGTAAACTAATAGTAGTTCATTATGCGATTTTATCCCATTAACAGACACTGCAAGGAGTTAGTATGAGCGATCAGAATCAAAAAGGTCCACAGATAAGAATATCGTTCGATTCAATGGAAGCCTTTATGTCTTTGCCGGTACCGGAAGAAGAGGAAGGATATAACTTTGACGATGTTATGGCTGTTGTTAAACAGAAGGGCGTCAGGGCAGGTATTGACGAAGAACTTATAAAGCATATGATTGATAATAAGATATATTTGCAAGAACGACGAATTGCCGTAGGCGAGGAATGCGTAGAGGGTAAGGACGGTTATTTTGAATTTCTCTTTAATCGCGATTTTTCCAGAGCGCCGAAGATTCTTCCTGACGGTACTGCCGACTATTATTCGATGAATACGATAGCTACGGTAGCCGAGGGTGATGAAATCGCAATATATCATCATGCCGTAGAGGGTAAGAACGGATTTAACGTAGGCGGAGTACCACAGACGTGTAAACGAGTAAGGGATTTGCCGCCGCTTCTGGGTAAGGGATTTACGAGAAGTGAAGACGGCGACCATTATACGGCAGATATTGCAGGCAAGATTGAATACGTTCAGGACCGTGTAATGATAAGCCCTGTATATGAGATTCAGTCGGATATAGGAGTTCAGACCGGTAATATAGATTTTAACGGTGATGTTATTATACACGGAATGGTAAGAACCGGTACGTCGATTAAGGCAACCGGATCAGTTTCGATAGATGGAATTGTCGAGAATGCAAGTATTACGGCAGGCAAGGATATAATTTTAAAGAGCGGTCTTATGGGTAATTCGCAGGCTGTGGTTAAGACTAAAGGAAACTTATTTGCCAAGTTTATAGAATATGCGACATTGGACATTAAGGGAACGATTAATGCGGAAGTGTTGCTTAACTGTGACGTTGTATGCGGCGAGAAGCTTATAATTACGGGTTCAAGAGGCTCGGTTGTAGGCGGAACGGTACGAGCAATCGGCGGAGTTGAAGCCAACCAGATCGGTAACGAGATGGAGACCAAGACGATGGTTGCGGTAGGTGCCGAAGTTGAAGTCTACAGAAGAATGAAGGTTTTAGAGCATAAGGTTAAATCGACGGAGCAGGCAATAGAGAGTATTAATAATCAGATTGCCGAGATAGATAAGAAAGAAGCAGCGAAGTCGGTGGTTGAGCGGCCGAAGAGCGATCCGAGAAAAGTGGCACTTCTTCGTATGAAGGTTAAGGAAGCCACGAATCTGTCGCAAGACCAGGAAGAAGCTTCGGAACTTGGCGAGATAATTAAAAGAGCCGAGGGCGCACAGATAGTGGTATACGGATCGGTATATCCGGGAACCACGGCAAGAATTGATGACATTGTGGTAAACGTCAAAGATCCGCAGCAAAGTATTAAGTTTGTTAAAGAAGGCGACCATGTACATATGGTTCGCAACGAAGATTTATAAGATAAGCTGACGCACCGGGGGACGGTTCTCCGGTGCGTTTTGTGGGGTAATGGTATGACAGTCAATGATGTTGAAAATTATATAAGAGACGTGCAGCGCTTCTCTACAAAGAATACGCCTGAGCATACGAGAGAGTTTATGCGACGATTAGGCGATCCGCAGGAAAAGTTCCCGGTTATACATGTCGCAGGTTCGAATGGTAAGGGTTCGGTATGCGCCATGCTGTCTTCAGCTTTGGTTACTGCAGGAAGAAAGACGGGACTTTTCATATCGCCTCACCTTGTAACAATCTTAGAGCGAATCGTGATTAACGGTGAAAACTGCCCTGAAGACAGATTCGTTGAGGCATTCGAAGAAGTGAAGACCGTTATAGACGGTATGGTAGCGGAAGGGCTTCCGCATCCTACGTTCTTCGAGATTTTATTTGCAATGGGGATGGTGGTCTTTGCCAAAGAAAATGTGGATATTGCGGTTATGGAGACGGGACTTGGCGGCAGATTGG